>JADLBG010000261.1 GCA_020847895.1 Bryobacterales bacterium | reverse complement strand
TGGATGCCTTCTTCCAGGAGCATGAGAGGACGGGCGAGGAGTTTGATGGTGAACCGGGAGAGTCCGGCGGCGGCGGCGACGACAAGGACGCTGCCTAATGCCCATTTCACCCAATCGACATTGCCTTGCCGCAGGTCGAAGGCTAGAAAAGTGAAGACGACCCAGAAGAGGAGCGAGGCGGTGAAGACGAAGAATTTCGTCGACAGCGAGCGGAAACCCGCCGGGCGCATACGCCCCGATTGCGTCCTCGAAGAGGGGGTCACAATTCAATATGACCAGTTCTGTGGGGAGGGTCCCATCCGCCAGACGCCTTAGCCGAACCTAGATTTCGTTTTTAGTAATAAGGGACTCATAGGACTGGGAGGAGGGCCAAAGGAGGAAGACGGGAAGGGAGAGCGAGACGACAAGACGCACAATAGATGGAGGTTACGGGCGAGGGATAGGGAAATGGATGGGGCGTAGAACGAAAGTACACTCGCGCCCCTTTCCACTTCCATTCCCTGAGAGCAACCCGCGTCGACCCGCTCTAGTCGACGTAGGCGATGCAATCGATCTGCAACAATTGCCCGGGACGGCGGAAACCGGTAGCTCCGAAATACGAACGCGCCGGGCGGTTTTTCGTGAAGAATTTGTTGTAGGCCTCGTTCATTCCATCCCAATTTTTCTCGGGGTCGACCAGAGCGACCTGCACCTTGAGGACGTTGTCCATCGAGGAGCCCGCTTTTTCGAGCGATTGTTTCATGATGGTGAGCGCATCGGAGGTCTGCTCCTGGACATCGCCGGGTTTGGGGCGGCGTTCGGGATACCAGCCGCCGATTCCGCTGAGGAAAAGGAGGTTGCCTGAGCGGATAACACCCCCAACCAGTTGTTTCTTGGGGGACCAGGAGGATTGCGCTTGTGCGCCGCCAGCGCCGGCAAGCAGGAGAGCGGCGGCATTCATTATTTTGCGCCGGGAGTTCTTGTTGTTCATGAGTAGATTGCCTTTGTGTTCAGATGCGGCGGGCGGTGAAGCGCGCCATGCCGAATTCGCCAAGCGAGAGATCCCCGGAGAGGGCGTCGCCGCTGACGGTTCCTTGGAAGTCGTAGTGGATGTGCATGCCTTCGAGAGGCAGCGTGCTCTGCAGTTTGATGCGGTCACCGGAAATGGAGCCGTTGAAACGGCTCTGGACGGCTTTGCCGATATGGAGGCCGCGAAGTTTGGCGGCATTGCCCTTGGGGGGATCAAAGAGGAGGGTGTGATGGGTCTTTCCAGCGATGAATTCGATGGCCACATCCCAAGCTCCCGTGAGGTCTGTGGAGGGAGGCGCAGGCGGGGCTTTGGGTGAAGTGGGAGCGTTGCGGAACACTTCCGCCATGCGGCGCGCGACGATGGGGGGGTGTTCCGGGCGCATGGCCACGGGGCGGATGACGAAACTGGCGGCGTCGCCGGCGGCATGGGACATGATGCGTGGCTCGCCATCGAGCAGTTGCGAATGGACCTCGGCGCCGGTGAGGAAGATGCGGGACGGGTCCCAGGAGACGTGAAGCACGGGGAACGGGCTCGCACCGGCGGGCGGGCTCATCTTTGTGGTGACGCCGGGAACGCTATTGAGGGATTCAGCGATGGTGTGGAGCCAGGATTCCCAGGCGCGGTAGTCGGCTTCGATCCGCTCGCGCGAGAACAGTTCGATGGCGGTGCACATGCCGGCGATCTCTTCCTTGCTGACCTTCATGGCGCGGCCATAGCCGTGGTGGGGCGCGCTGTTGAGGAAGGCGGCGCGGACGAGGTCTTTCCGGCCGAGGAGCAGGCCCGCGCTTTGAGGGCCGCGGAGGATTTTGCCGCCGCTGTAGCCGGCAAGGTCTGCGCCGCGGGAGAGGTAGGGGTTGGGGCGGAAGGGGAGTTCCGCGGCCGCATCGACGATGACGGGAACATTGCGTTTGTGGGCGATTTCCGCGATCTCCTCGAGGCGTACCTTGCCCCTCGCTTCTCCGGTGCCGAGCACGACGACGAGGCCGGTGCGGCGGCTGAAGGAGGCGAGGAATTCCTCGCGCGAATCGAATTCGATGAGTTTACCGCCGCCGGTGCGGTAGGCATGGTCGTAATCGTTGCGCGACTGTTTGGCGATGAGGACTTCGTTGCGCATTCCGGTGGAGTCCGGAAGACGCTTCATGCGTTCGGGATCGCATCCGGCGATGGCGGCGGCGGTGGCGTGGCAAAGGGCGGAAGCGCAGCCGGCGGTAATGATGGCCGCTTCCGCTCCCAGGAGTTCGGCGATACGGGCGCCGGCCTTTTCCATCAGTTCATCGAGATTGACGGCCCAAAGCGCTGCCTCGTCCATGGCTTTGCGGACTTCCGGATGCATCGGGGCGCCGCCGTTGATGGTGAGGGTGGCGGTGGTGTTGATGAAGGGCCGAACACCGAGGCGTGTGTAGACGTTCGCCGAAGGGGTAGACGAAGGCGCGGCGGCGGCAGGGAGGAAACCGGCCGCGGCGGTGGAGCCGGCGGCTTGCACGAGGCGGCGCCGGCTGAAGGGTGGGATACGCATTTTATTCATCGGGGATTCCTTTCCAACTTACATCGATGCTATGAGCCGCTAGACAAGAAATTGTTCCAGGCGCCGGACATGGCGCGGTAGTCTCGCGGCGAGGTTGTTGTTCTCGAGCGGGTCGGCGGTGAGGTCGAACAGGAGTGGCGGCGCCGCGGTTTCGGAAACTTGCGCCTGATTCTTCTGGTCAGGGTGGTAGCCGTGGATGAGCTTGTAGCGGCCGTCGAAGGCCATACGCCAACTACCGAGGCCGGAGAGGACCACCTCGCGGTGTCGCTTCGCGCGCCCTTCGAGGAGCGGGCGCATGGAGCGGCTGTCCATGTCGTGGGGCGTAGGGGCTCCGGCGTAGTCGAGGAAGGTGGCGGCGAGATCCACCAATGTGACCGGGGCGGTGACGGTGCGGCCGCGCGGGATGCCCGGACCAGCCGCGACGAACGGCACTCCCGCGGACGCCTGGTAGGGCTGTGTCTTGCCCCAGCGGTTGTGATCTCCGAGCATCTCGCCGTGGTCGCTCGAGTAGATCACGATGGTGTTTTCGAGGTCGCCGCGCTCGCGCACGGCGTCGAGAATTTCACCCGCGCGGCGGTCGATGTTTTCGACCATCGCGGCGTAGTTCTGACGGATGGCGGTATGGGTGGCGGCGTCGTACTGGTCGCAGCGGTTTGGCTGGGGATAGGTACGATGGCGGCAGGCAGGTTCCATGGACCGAGTGATATCCATGGGATTGTGAGGGCCCGTGAAGTTGACCGCGAGGAACCAGGGTTTCCCTTTCGGCGCCGCATGGAGCAGTGAGAGAGTGTTGGAAGCGATCCAGTTGTCGCAGTAGGCCGGGTCGGGAAGGGGAGTGGGTTCGGTGTCCTTGTAGCCCTCGCGCTGCCGGCGTCTGAAGTCGGCGACGTGCATGGCGGCGAGGCCTTCCTTGTGGAGATAGGCCATGTAGGGGTCTTTCGGGGTGACGGCTCCACTGCGGATGGCGTCGAATTTTCCGGCGTTGTCGATGCCGTCGGAGAAGCCCCATTCCGGGAGAAGGCGCTTGCCGTCGAGGCCCCAGTCTTCGGTCTTCTTATGCAGGTCGATCTTGCCGCACGCGGCGACGTGGTAGCCGGCTTGGCGGAGGAGGGAGTAGAAGGTGGTTTGGGGAAGCGGATAATCGTGAGCGTTGCTCGCGACGCCGCAGCGGGTGTATTCCTTGCCGGCGGCGATGCAGGCGCGCGATGGGGCGCAGAGCGGAGAGCCGACGATGGCATTAGTGAATCGGGCGCCGCGGGCGGCGAGCGCGCGGAGATTGGGCAAGCGGACGTCAAGCGAAGGACCGAGGCCTGTCCAATCGTGACGGTGCTGATCGGGGAAAAGCAGCAGGATGTTAGGGCGGCGGTTTTCCGCGGCACGGACGTGCAATGCCGCCGCGGTGCTGATGGCGGCGAATTGTCTGCGGTTCATCTGGGTCGATAGTATCAAAGGATCAACGGGCAGGAGGAGCCAGATGCTGGAGATGGCGCGCCGTGCCGTGTTGCAGGCTTCCGCGGCGAGCGCCGCGCCGGGGAGGTGAAGACGCCGCACCTCGATCGCCTGGCGGCGCGCGGCGTCAACTTCCGTTACGCGTAACTTCGCGCCGCTATGCTGGAGAACAAGAAATGAATGTCAAGTGCGCGGTTATTTTCGAGCGTGCCGAGGGCAACTGGGCAGCGTACGTACCCGATCTCCCCGGGTGTATGACGACGGGGAAGACACTCGAGGAGACTCGGGTGAGCATTCGGGAGGCGATTCTCGGGCATTTGGCGACGCTCCGGGAGTTTGGCAATCCCGTGCCTGAGCCATCGAGTGTTGCCGGGGAAATCGAAGTTACGACGGCGGCCTGGAGGAAGGCCCGGCGATGCATCGCCAACATCACCCCTTGATGACACCCATCGGCCGTAACCGCGCCACGGGCTTCGCCAAGCCGGCGCCGGTGACGACGCGGATCACTTCGTCCACATCCTTGTAAGCCTCGGGGACTTCCTCGAGGATGCCGTCGCGGGTTTCACTGCGGACGATGATGCCCTGGCGGGCGAGGTCGTCCTGGACTTCGCGGGCGTTGCGGCCGCGTTTGGCGGCGGTACGGCTCATGAGCCTGCCGGCTCCGTGGCAGACGCTGCCGAAGGTTTCGCGCATCGCGCCTTCGGCTCCGGCGAGGATCCAGGAGGCGGTTCCCATGCTGCCCGGGACGAGGACGGGTTGGCCTATCCGGGAATAGTCGGAGGGGATCTCGCGATGGCCGGGAGAGAAGGCGCGCGTGGCTCCCTTGCGGTGGACGAGCACGTCGCGTTTCACTCCGTCCACGGTGTGCTTCTCGTGTTTGGCGATGTTGTGGCAGACATCGTAGAGCACACGAATCCGGGTGTCTTTACCGAAGAGCCGGGTGAGGCTGCCCCGCAACAGATGAAGAATCGCCTGGCGGTTGGCCCAGGCGAAGTTCGCGGCGCAGCGCATGGCGCTCAGGTACGCCTGGCCTTCCTT
>JADLBG010000260.1 GCA_020847895.1 Bryobacterales bacterium | reverse complement strand
CTTCCTCGAGAGCCGGGATGCCGGCTTCCTCGACCAGTCTCTCGCCGCCGGGATCTGCTTCCACGTGGAAATAGACGGCGCGGATGCCGGGGCACTCGGCGAGCAGGTGGAGCAAGGCCGAGCGCAGATAGGGAATCAGCAGGTCAGGGGCGAGCCCTTTCACTTGCGGCGAGGGGGTCTGGGTCCACAAGCCGACGGTGAAGTCGACCGAGTGGTCGAGCGCGGCTTGGGTGATCATGCGGAGCGTGTCCAGGTTGCGCCCACGGTCCAGCGCAGTGACGCCTTCCACTTCCACGCTTTCGAAATGCGCAAGCGAAAACAGATAGGGATAGGGCGGCGCCCAGTCCGAATCCGGACCAAACGCGAGTTGAAAACGGTTGAAGCGATCGCGCGCGAGAGTTTCGAAGAATCGGGTCCAGAAGGCGCGGTCGTGGAAAGACTTCTGTTCCCACTCCTGTTTGCGAAGGTGAAGGCGGACGCCGCGGATGGGGACGGCGGGCGTGACATGACTGGAGGTAAGCCGGCCGTTGTTGCGGATTTGTTCGGCGGCATCGAGGAGCCCGTACATGAGCCCACGGAGATCGCCGCCGCTGATGCGCCAGGGGGCAATGGTGTAGGCTTCGGGCTGCTCGGTCATGGAGATTTCGGCGGCGAGCTGCCTCGAAACACTCGGGGGAAGATGGCGTTCCGCAACCGCCTTCTGCAATTCGTTCCAGCCAAAATCGACAGCGCCCGCGTGCGCGCGCGGCGCCAGCAGGCAGAAGACAAGCGAATGCCTAATCCACCACGACACTCCAACCTCTTCGTGAAAGATCCCAGTATATTACGGCTCCGGCAAGGAGGCCGATAGCGATCATCAGAGCGCCCATGGCGTAGTCTTTCAACAACAGCTTGCCGGCGCCGAACAACATGCCGTAGATCATGATGCAGCCGCATACCCAGTCGACGAGGTTGGCGAAGCCGCCGGCGGAGGGCTTCACTTCGGGAGCGAGTTTGGCAACGGGGCCCCAACCGGCCGCCGACGGGCGCGTCCGTTTGTAGAAACTCACCAGCACCTCAGTCGACTCCGGGGCGGTGAGCAGCGTCGCGGCGAGCCAGGCGGCAGTGGTGACGCCGACCGTGATGATCATGATCCAGGCGAAATCGACCGGTTTGTCGCTATCGAGCCCGGCGGCTGTCTGGAGGTAGACAGAAACGATAAAGGCGGAGATCATGGCGGAGATTTCGCTCCAGGCATTGATGCGCCACCAGTACCAGCGCAGCAGCAGGACGCCGCCCGTGCCTGCTCCGGTGACGATGAGAAGCTTCCAGGCTCCGGCGACGGAATCCATGTAGAAGGTGGCGACGGCGGAGATGATGCTGAGGACGACGGTGGCGATCTGGGAGACGCGGACAAGGGCAGTCTGGCCGGCATCTTTGTCGATGAAGCGGCGGTAGACGTCGTTGACGAGGTAACTGGCTCCCCAGTTCAACTGGGTGGCGATGGTGGACATGTAGGCGGCGGCGAAGGCCGCCACCATCAGGCCGCGCAGGGAGGGCGGCAGATGGTCAATCATCACCTTGATGTAGCCGGTCTCGGGATCGGCGAGGTTCGGGTAGAGGACCATGGAGGCAAGCGCGGTGAGGATCCAGGGCCAGGGGCGGATTCCGTAGTGGGCGATGTTGAACCAGAGGGTGGCGAGCAGGGAATGCTTTTCATCCTTGGCGCAGAACATCCGCTGGGCGACGAAGCCGCCGCCGCCGGGTTCGGCGCCGGGATACCAGGTCGCCCACCAGTTGAGCGAGATGTAGACGAAGAAGGTGATCATCGGCATCCAGGCGGAGTCGAGGTCGGGGACGAAACTGAGGGCGGAGCCGTGGCTGCCGGTGGCGACGCCGCGGGCCTGGTCCATGGCGAGGAGCTTGATTTTCAGAGCATCGATGCCGCCGACGGCGTGGACGGCGGCGAAGGCGAGCACGATAACCATCCCCATTTTGATGATGAACTGGAACACATCGGTGACGAGGACGCCCCACAATCCGGAAAGAGTTGAGATGTAGGAGGTGATGGCGATGAGGCACATGACCAACAGCAGCGCCTGGCCCTTGCCGACGCCGAGTATCAGCATGAGGATCTTCACCATGGCCAGGTTCACCCAGCCGAGGACGATGCAGTTGATGGGAATGCCGAGATAGAGGGCGCGGAATCCGCGGAGGAACGCCGCCGCTTTACCGGAGTAACGGATTTCGGCGAATTCGATGTCGGTCATGACGCCGGAGCGGCGCCAGAGGCGCGCGTAAAGGAAGACGGTCATCATGCCGCTGGCGACGAAGTTCCACCAGAGCCAGTTGCCGGCAATTCCGTACTTGGCCACCATGCCGGTGACGGCGAGGGGCGTATCAGCGGCGAAGGTGGTAGCGACCATGGAAGTGCCCGCAAGCCACCAGGGGACATTGCGGCCGGAGAGGAAAAACTCGCCGATGTTCTTGCCGGCCCTGGCCTTGTAATACCAGCCAATGGCGAGGTTGAAGAGGAAGTAGAGGGCGACCACGGCCCAGTCAAGCGCAGTCAGTTGCACGGAGGGTAATTATACCGCCCGGGCGCATGGCTACGATTTGGCGGCGGCTTTTTCGAACTGCTGGAGTGTTTTTTGGGCTTGCTCGAGGCGCATGCGCTGGTAAGGGCCCGGGCCGACTTTGGCGGGCCATTCGAGCCAGTTCTGGACGCTCTTTTTCTGGAGATCGAGGGCCTGGCGCCAGTTGGTCCTGGCCGTAGGGCCGCCTTTACGGGCCTCGAGCGCATAGAAGTTGGCGATGCTTTCCTGACAATCGGAAAGATCGCGCAGAAGATAGGCATCGGTGGGCCGTTCCCAAAGCAGGCCGACGATGGTCTCCATGCCTTTTTCGAGGCTGGCGAGAGCATCCCGTTCCTTGCCCAGCCTCAAGTAGACTTCGCCCATGGCCTCATAGGTCTCCTGAAACTCGCGCTGGAAGCGGCGCCAATCGGGGCTGACGCGCTTCAGATCCATTTGCCGGTCGAGGGCGCGCTGATAGGATTGCAGGGCTTCATGGAGCAGGTTGAGATTCTGGAGCGCGTAACCGGCCCCAAGCAGGCCGTCGGCGTTGTCACGAATGAAATCGGGGTTAGCGGGTGAAATACGGAGATTGATCTCCGAAAGCCCGAGTGCGCGGCGGTACAGCGGCAGCGCGTCGGCTGGATGGGTGTCCACCATCATCAACCCTACCTTGCGGAGCATACGGTCAAGATCACGGCGGGAGCGCGCGTCGGTGGTATCGCGGGCGTATTGGCGTTCGGCGATCGCCAGCGCCGCCCGGTAACTCGACACGGCCTGCTCCGGCCGGCAGAGATGAATATCCCTTGGATTGCCGGCAATGTCTCCCATCATCTCAAGGAGGCGGAACCGGAACCGGGAATCTTCCCACTCGGCGCCGAGAGAGGACTTGCCCAATTGCTCGGATTCCTTCACCTGCGCCAGGGCCTTTTCTGTTTGGCCGGTCTCGAGTTGGGCCTGCACGAGGTTCAGTTGGACAGACAACAACTGTTCCTGGGCCGAGAGGTCATTGCGCACGGCGGCCAGGTTTCGCGCATGCTCGAGTTGAGGCGTGAGATAGGGGATCGCGCCGCGCGGATTGGCGGAACGCATCTCCAGATTCACGATTCCGCCGTAAACTCCGGCCAGGCACTCGTTGCCTCTATCCCGTGACAAGGCGGCCAATGTCTGCCCGTAGCGGAGGGCCTCCTGGAAGGTATGCCGAGCCTGCGTGAAGTTTCCGTCAAGGGTTTCCAATTGCCCCTGGACGCGCAAAGCTGAACAGAGATTCGGCAGCACCTCGAGGGGATGGAACTTCTCCACGGCGAGCCGCTCCATGATGCCGCTCGCCTTGCGGTAGTGTTCGAGCGACGCCTTCGTTTGCCCGAGGTTCGATGACCCGGGGGCGCCCAACAACTGCCCAATCTTGTAATAACCCTGCGCCAGTTCTAATTGAAGCTGATCGTCGTCGCCTGCCTCCTTGGCGAGGTTGTCGAGGTAGCGGACGACAGTGGAAGCCATCCATTCGCGCAATTCGGTGGACTGCGGCATGGCGGCGATGCGTTTGTCGAGGTCGGTGAGCAGGGTGTTCGCGAGTTGCCTCACCTGCTGAAAGCGCCGTTCCGCCCTTCGCGCCTGGTAGGCGGTGGCGGTGATGCCTCCCACCAGCGTGAGCAGCACCATCACCGCCGCGATGATGGGGAGTTTGTGGCGGCGGACGAACTTCGCGGCGTGATAGCGGATGGTTCCGCGGTGGGCGAGCACAACCTGGCCGTTCAGGTAGCGTTCGATGTCGTCCATGAGCCGGCCGACGGAAGGATACCGGCGCTCGGGCTCTTTGCGCATCGCCATGGCGGTGATGCTGTCGAGGTCTCCGGCCAGGTCCCGGCTGCGACGCTCGTGTTCAGGAGTCTTTTCCTGCCGGAAGACCGCCACGCTCGGCAGCGGAGGATCTTCGTGGCAGATGATGCGCTCGATTTCGGCCGTGGAGTAATTCTTGAAGCGGTGAGCCGGGAGATCGGTGAGCAACTCGTAGAGGATGGCGCCGAGGGAGTAGACGTCGGTGGCGATGGTGATGGGGTGTCCCAAAACCTGCTCCGGGCTGCCGTAGTCCGGCGTCATCATGCGCACGACGGTTTGCGTCACGTGGCCGCTGGCCGGCTCCTGGTCGAGGACCTTGGCGATACCGAAATCGAGGAGTTTGACCATCCCGTGCTTGTCGACGAGGATATTGCTGGGCTTCAAATCGCGGTGAACGACAAGGTTGCGGTGGGCATAGTAGACGGCGTTGGCGGCCTGGAGAAAGAGCCTCAGGCGTTCGCGCACGGGGAGGTTGCGCCGCTGGCAATACTGCACCAGGGTGTCGCCTTCCTCGACGAACTCCATGACGTAGTAGGGAATTCCCTCCTTCGTGATGCCGCCGTCGATGAACCTGGCGATGTTGGGGTGTTCCAATTGGGCCAGGATCTGGCGCTCCTGGCGGAAGCGGTCGAGCACGAACTTCGTGTCGTGGCCCTGCTGGACGAGTTTGAGGGCAACCTTCTTGTGATACTGCTCGTCATCCCGTTCGGCGAGGTAGACGACGCCCATTCCGCCCCTGCCGATGACTTGCGAAAGCTTGTACTGGCCGATGCGCATTCCCAGGCGCTGCTCGGAATGATCGGCGGCAAGCCGCTTTCCGGATGCGGTGAGGAGCCCGGCGGCCTGCTCCACCATGCCCTTCAACATGGCGTCGCCCTGGGGTTCGTGCTGAAGAAGGGCTTCCACTTCCCGACGGAGGTCCTGATCGGCGCCGCATTCGCGGTCGAGGAAGACCTCGACTTCTTCCCGGGAAAGCCCCTCGGTACGGGCGAAGATATCCTCGATTTGCCGCCAGCGTTCCGGACTCATGAAGCGATGAATTTATCGTATCAGGGGGAAGGGTTTGGGGAGGGGCGGCGGCAGGGGGTAGGGAGGTTGAGCGTTGAGCAGCCTGGGGTGGACATGAGAGCGTTTGCCGGAGAGCCGTCACAAATATGTCTTTGCGTATTACTATGACCTACTTGCCTGACATAAATCTGTGGGTGGCGATGGCATCGAGGGCTGACTGCGTCACTCCACGCCGTTGCTTGTGCCTTCTCCGGACCTTCGATTCGCCCCGAGCCTGCAAACATGACCACTACGTCGACTCGCAACCACAATCCGGCCGCAACTTGGCTCACTTTAATGCCGGGCCCCCTGTTCACCGCCTCTCTTGATCCACCACCGGCTTGAATCGGCTTAAATCCGGTGGAGCTACAGTCGACAACTGAAAGCAGCGCGCCTATAGATGCTGCCCCCCAGAACGGCTTTCACAATCCCGAATACTCCTCCTGCAACCCCACTACGATCTCCCTTTGATGTATTGCACCAGTCTTGACGGGGGTAGTTTCGCTGACATCGATACCAGCATACAGATACGGCTCCCGTGAGGCCCACGACCCGGGGCGGCGGGTTGGCGTACCGCGAATCAACTTGATTCACCGCGACCGGTATTCGCGAATCCTGGTTTGGTCGATGAGCATGTGCATCGTCGAGAGCGTGAATACTTTGCCATCCGTGGCCTGGAGCAACCGGCGCATATCTTCGCGCCTAACCTTGAAGCCCCGGCCAGCGATGGCGGCGATAACGTCGTAAGTAAGGCCTGTCTGATCGCGGAGCGTGCGCAAGCGTTGAACCCGCGCCACCTTGTCACGGGCCGTACCGTCGTCCTCGGTGAGCTTCGCCTCGATTAATGCAACCGGGTTGAACTCGTCCGGGACGATGAAATCCGGAGCTTGGTCGAAGCCAGTGATCCGCTCTGCACGCTTTGATTCGCGAAAGCTCACTTTGGCTGCCGAGAGTACGTCTTTGATGGCGCTTTCGACGATCTCGCCCACCAGTTCACTCACTGAATCCCGATGCGAGGCAAATGGCCGGCCCAAAAAGCGCTCGTAAAGAAGCACTGGGTACGGAACGCCAAGATCGGCGACTGGCTGGAGGCTCTTGGTTCCCTCTTTTGTGTCGGCCTTGTCGAGCCGATGAAGAACCGCCGACACTTCGGTATTTGCTCCCGCACGGAGCGTCTTGAGTCCGGCATCAATCATCGCCCTGATGCGCAGGCCCGTCAGCGCCTTGCCCAGTGGGCGAGGCCTCAGGGGTTGGACGCGCATGTTGCGATCAATAGCGCGGGCTGCGCCCTGATCAACGCTGACGCCGGTCATTTCCGTGGTCAGGTAGGCCCATTCGGGCGGCGTGAAACCGAGGATGGCGCGAAGCACGGTAAAGGCAATGGGCGCGGCTTCCACTGCCGCCTCAACGGTCGCATTTGTAACATTAGTGAAGGCCTCCGTAGAGCGCTTCATCTCCTGGTAGCCGCGTTCGAATGTGGGATAGTCAACGAAGCCGTCACCACGAGGCATCTCGACAAAGCCTGACTTCAACTCGGCAAACACCTCATCGACAAGAGGCTCGAATGGCAAGGTGGGGTCAGTGTAATTCGCCTCAAAACGCAACGGCATCGGCTAAAGTCCTCGTATCATCCTCGCAAAAGAGACTGCCGGATATCGTAGCTGCCGGGACACCCATCCTCTCGAGTCTCTTCTGGACGGCGTCTGCGGTCGCGATGCTATTCATGGTCTTGCGTAAGATAGCGAACTTTTCCGGTGTCGCAACCTTAGGGTTCCAGACCGGCTTCAGTCGCCAGATGGCCATGCGGGTAATGTGCCCGAATGCCATGCAGCGAATGTCCCCAGTGGTCGGTTTCATGCCAGCCGCGCGAAGGTCAGCCAATTCGTCTGCCAGGATCACGGCGAGCCCTTCGGCATCTGTGAAGAGCCAAGATCGCGGCGTGGCGCCGGTCTGGCGGCAGACAAACACCGTGTCCAGAATCGATGAAAGAGTGCCATGGATATGGATCGATCCACTCATCTCAGATGGGCACGGTAACGAGGCTGAGCATGTCAGCCCGGCGTCGAGAATTGCCATGCCAACGGCCAAGTAGGCATCCTGCTGGTTGTGGTGGTAGGTGAACACGAGCGGCGCACCCGCCTTTAGCGCCCGTGCCATGCGGCTGTACACCTTTGCCAGACCTTCGGCGAAGCATTCCAGGCCGCGTTCCGCCGTCTCATTTCCCGTCAGTTCGTCTGCGTGCCGGGTAGTCAGAAGTTCTAATCCCGGGGAGTGCTCGCCCATAAGCTTTCGTAGCCAAACGTAGCAGAAATGCATGAGCTCGCCGTATTGCACCATGCCGAAATACGGCGGATCCGTCAACACGGCGTTGAGGCTTGACGGAGGCAAAGTAATATCGGTCGACGAGGCGCAGCGGATGTCGACTTGACGTTTGGCGGCTTCGGGCCTTTCGGGATTTCGTTCACCGATCCACTCACCGCGCATGGGAACCGTGATCTTCCTCTTGCCTCGGAAGGCAACCTCGAATGGCTCCGTGCAATACCGCTTGGCCTTCGTGTATTTCTCAATTATGTTGATCCAGCCGCCGGAACCCACCGGAAGGGCATTGCCGTTGCGGATGCCCAGAAGATTGGATTCCACCTGAACATTGCTCACGGGGAAACCGTGGATGGAGAAGACGTCCAGCGACTTGAGCGCCATCGTGTCGTAGCGGCACAGCATGTTTTGGTACCGCAACAAGTCGGAAAAGTTCGTCGCCAGGGCCCGCCGTATCCGTGGATCATTCACCCGAGCGATCAGGCGGGCACTGGTCTCTAGTCCGAGCAGTTGGCGGGCGTTGAAGAGATCCCTGAAGTTTTGGTACCCCCATCGGTGCAGCCGGGAGGACTCATCGCCTTCGGGAATGGCGTCCTCTGGCACGAAGGAAGGCCTCATGCGGCGCCACAAGGACTCCGTCTCCTCCATTCGCCTCAGATCCTCCAGATCCGGCTTCTTGAACAAGCGCCCCTGCTTGTCCTTCAGGCCGGGATTGTAGTACTCGATCGCAAACATCCGATGCGACGGCGGGTGGTCACCGTCAAATGGTGACGAGTTGAGGTGTCCGCAGTGCGGGCAGGCGCACTTGTTCCGTTGCACGGGCCCTTCCGCGGTCAATCGCGTCCCACAACTGCACATGCCGGGCCGGGCCGGATCGTCGGTATCGTTAAGCTCGCCGCAAGACGCACAAACCAACACGTACGTGGGATGGCGCGCGTTCCTGGCCAACACATAACCCGGGAACAAATCGAACGTCCTCTGGCATTTCCGGCAGTGCCCGATCTTGACCCAAAGGAAGTATTTGGCGTCTGCGTCCGCTCGACCGGTGATCGGGCACCTGGTTCTGTAAAGGTGACCAATCTCCTCGGAGAGGTGGTTCAGCAGGCCCTCTGCTGCCTTGGTGTACTCCCGGAGATCAATTGCCTCGATCTCCTCGCGGACTACCCACACCGCCATGGGGTTAATATCCGCTCCGATGACATCGCAGCCGATGCGGTTTGCCTCCAGCAGCGGTGTGCCCCCTCCCATGAACGGGTCCGCAATCACAATGCCGTCGAAACTATGGGCGCCATAGTACGTTTCCTCAACGGCCCTGCCCGCGAATTCCGAAAGCAGCAAAGCCCTGAACAGCGAACCGGGTCGACGAGCGAACCACTTATGGACGGCAATGATGGGCCGGTAGTTCTGCTGGATCTGCTTCTCCCGCAACGCGAGCGCCGCCACGAACTTCACATCATAGTTCTGTTCTATCGACATTCGTCTACCTCGACAGGATTCGGAGTGGCCCATCACAGGACCCTATTCGGCCACGCCTGGACTGCCAACTTGGCGAGAGCTTTCTGGCGTGCGTCAATCGCAGTGGTTGTCCAGCGTCCCTTTTCGGCGAAAGCGCTCAATCCGGACGTGAGCTTGAATTCCGACTTTCCGTAGAACTTGACCCTCTCCGAGAACTTCGCGTTCCCTCCGGCTTCGTTCTTACTCTTCTTCATGAGGGCAAGGTTGCCGATCCGCTTGTAGTACCGATTGGCCGTGTCGGGGTCAAAATGGGTCCAACTCTTGTCAGGGTTCTGGGGCAGCACGTGTTCCAGCGTAATCGCCTCTTCGCTGGTGTTCGGGACGAATTCCGGCTCATCTTCGCCAGCCTGCTGGCGCTCGAGGACGCGTAGGTAGTATCTGGCGTGAGGATGTCGCGACACCGTCGCGGAGGAGAAGGCATTTTCGAAATCAACGTCGCTGGGAACGATCGGCCGCATTTCCTTGAGCAGAGCGCTCGCGGTCTTGATAGAGCCATCGATGACCTCCGAGGCTCGAGCGGAATAGTGGTTCTCCAAAGTGCCGCCACCAACTCGACCGACGAGAACGAACCTGACAGCCCAGGAAACAAACAGCCGGAGCGACTTCTTTACCTCCGCTGGCGTGAACCGCTGAAGGATGGCGAGTATGAGCGGGCGTATCTGGGTCATGCCGAGAAGGTTTAGGGTTCCCATGTAACCGCGCGGCTCGCCTCCATAGGACACCCAAAACTCGCTGTCAGTGTTGACAATGGCAGCGTAGGTTCGCGCCGAGTTTGCCAGGGTGTTGGAGAAGTCAATCGCCTTCTGCTTGCTCGTGATCTTCTCCTTGATTCGATCGTACATCTCCTTTTCACGTGTGACTCCATACTGGGAACACCAGAGATGGCGTATGAAATCAACGATGAGTCCTTCATCCTCCGCAGCCTCCACCACGCTGGCCATCGCCACCCAGTTCTGCTGAGACTCGCTGATCCGGTCGCCGGACTGCTGAAATAGGTAGTTCTTCAGGAGATCAGACAGAGCCAGCTTCAGGCCACGGTCGTTGAGAGTCTCGAAAATTCGAAACGCGTTGGCGCTGTCTGGTACCTGAATCCTGATAACGCGAGCCTTGCCGATGATGTACTCAACCCAATCGATCAACCGCGTCGAGGGATCGTTGGTAGAGTCCGCAATTTCCTTTACCTGACTCGCAGCCAAGCGCGCGGCTTCCGCGATGCGATCGTGCGATTCCTTTGTGGGCTTCTCCTTCCGGTGAGAGTGGTCACTCTTTGTGAGTACGCGTTTGAAGAAAAAATCGTTGTCGGTCTCGTTGAGGCGCAGCTTTGCAGCGGGTTCTTGCGTCCGGAGGTCGAAATTCAACAAGTAGTCCCTTTCGATGCTCTGGGAACGCTGGTCGCCCTTTTGATCAAAATAGTCCCTGATGGCGGCCAGCAGAATGGTGATAGTCGCCAAACGCTGCTGGCCGTCCACAACGAACGGTCGATCCCCAGGTCGATCTATGAGGACGATGGAGCCGAGGAAGTACTCCTGTTCCGGTTCAACCAGTGCAGTTGAAAGATCGCGGAACAACTGGGCGATGTTCTTCTCAGTCCAGGCATAAGAGCGCTGGTAGGGAGGAACTGCGAGACGGCTGTCCTGTAGTAGGTGGCCGATTCCCTCTAACTGGATGCGAATTCCTTCAACGGCTGCAGGCACGCTTCAATGCTCCTTCCAGTCCTTCATTGTCCCTTATCGGCTGTAGGTTGTAGTTGTAGCGCCGGCAATCCGTGCTATCGAGCAACAAGAGCATCTATCAGTGGTCCAACCAACAGTGGTCCAACCAAGCTGCCTTCGCGCAGCCGGCGAATCTCACTCCCGGCAATATGGACCGGCCGTATACCTGCGTGCGGGCTGACTGGAGAAAGAGTGGCGCCGTGTCCGCAGTTGTTTGCTGCGTTAGACTGAATGATCGGCTGGGTAAAACCTCATCAGGAGACTCCACCATGTTCGTTCCCTTCACGCGAGCCGTGCTGTTTCTGGCATTTGGCATGGTTCCAGTTCGCGCCGCCACCTGCGAGAGCCTGACCTCTCTGAAATTTCCTGACGCCACCATCGCTTTGGCGCAGACGGTGGAAGCCGGGGCCTTCACTCCGCCCGGCGCCGCGAATCCTCTGAAGAATGTTCCGGCTTTCTGCCGCGTCACGGGTGTGATGCGACCTTCGCCGGACTCGGACATCCGGTTCGAAGTGTGGATGCCCGCTTCGGGTTGGAACGGGAAATTTCAAGGCGTGGGAAACGGCGGGTTCGCGGGGAGCATTTCGTATGGGGGAATGGCGGCTCCGCTGGCGCGCGGTTATGCGGCGGCTTCGACGGACACGGGGCATAGCGGAGGCGACGCGAGTTGGGCTCTGGGGCGCCACG
>JADLBG010000259.1 GCA_020847895.1 Bryobacterales bacterium | reverse complement strand
TCCCGGACGGGATGCGTCGGCATCCGGCATCCTTTCGCTGAACGCCACATACGGCGGAAATCTTTTTCTGGAGCCTGCCTCCGCATCGGCCGCGCAGATCGTCGTGAGCAGCATCCCATCGATGTCGTTCACACTCGCTGCAATGCGGCTTGCCACGCCGGCCTCCATTATCCTGAACGTTGCTCCATCCGGTCCTGATCTCACGGGCTCGACCGTGACAATCGACCCTGGCCTGCGGCCCACCGGTACGGGCACGGTTAAGGCGGCAAACGGCATCGGTTCCTCAGCGGCTTTGCAGGGCGTCACCACCCCTGTGTTAAGCGTTGCGCCGTCGTATCCCCTATCGCTCGCGACGTTCAGCTACACTCCCACGATAGCCGACCGGCGCATGGGATTCGTCTGTTTCGACGCTGCCTATTCAGGGGACTCGAGGTACCAAACCGTCGCCGGTCTCGGAAATCTGCCGTGTGCCCAGGTCACTGGCGCTCCCACGGTTTTGCAGGCAGTCTCGCCGCCGCAAACCTACATTCTGGGATCTCCAAGCGCATTGACCGCGCGTCTCACCTGGCCGAATTCGGTAGGCATCGTCAACCGCAACGTGAATGTACTTGCCGGCGGAAGGGCCGCGGGCACGATCCTCCTCACCCCCGATCCCACCGGGCTGGGAGTCGCGCAGGGTACTGCGAACATTCTTCTTCCGTTCAACACGCGCAATATCACATTCTCCTACGACCAGAGCGGGGACTTGTTGGCGTCTCAAACTTCCTTTCCGGTGGCCCTTTCTCCCGTCTCCACGGCGATGACAATGCGCGCGGCTTCCCCCGTGAGCAATCCGTTCTCCGTCGGATACACGCTTTCCGTCAACAATCAGGGTGTCACGATTCCCGGCGGAACTTCGCTCGGCGGCGGCATCGAAATCCGGGACAACGGTGTGCTGCTACAGCAGTTGCCTGCTCCCAGCATCCCTACCGGAACAGCCGGGACCTTCACCGATGGAAGCAGCAACACGATCCTCCCATCCAGTATCCTCGTGAACGGCGCGATCACCGGCCTGATTCTGCCGGTCGGACAGCACACGATCACGATGCGGTTCTTAGGCAGTGCGCTGTTCCAGGCTTCGCAGGCACAGGCTGCCGTTGTCGTCCAGTAGGCGCGCCGCGAAAACCATTGTCCTCCATCGACTTTTCTCCACTCTGGCGCGTCTCACAAGAGTGATCCGGATTCTGTTGACGGTGTTCCTCGCATCCGCCCCGGCTGCCGCGGCCGTGCCGCTCAGTTGCGCGGGAAGTGCCATCCTGGGAACCTTCCAGGTTTCGGTGCGCCCTTTTTCTCCAGGCCCGCCTCTGCCGTTGAAATCCGTGTCCGCCATTCCCGCGGGCTCGCGACTCGTCTGGAATCCGGTTCGCCTGCCCCCGCAGGCTTCCGGCAGCGGTGAGGTCGCAGCCGTCATTGTCTCCGCAGCCAATGGGGATCTCATCACGCTGGAACCGCGGAAAGCCGCGGTACGCGCCGAATGGCAACTCCTCGACCGTCCTCAAGTCATCGCCCTCATCTACGGGCCCCAGGGTCTGAGTGAGGGCAAAATCAAGTCACTGGTCACTCGCAATCGCGACCTCGTGCGGCAACTCGCGGACTATGCCGACCAAAGCTCCCAAGTGGAATCCCTTGTCCAGGCTCTCGCCGATGCCCAGCAATCCGGCGGCGGCGCCGACGCCGTTCTCCGAGGATTCTCTGCTCAGTACGGCGTCACCCCGCAGAAACTGGACACCAGAGCGCCCACTGATCAGCAGGCGGCTCTGCTCCTCAAGGCCCTGCTCCCGGCCGCCGGCGCCTACGACCCCCTTTCCAACCGGAGCGCTCAGGTCCAGCAATCGGGCGGTCTCGCTGCCTCGGTGGCGGGGATGTTCTTTGGCAACCCCGTGGGCCTTGCCGTTGGCGGAGCCGCACTCCTCCAGAACCTCAAGACCGTCTTGTTCCCCGATACCGAGTTTCGCTCGGCGTTCGCCCAAACCGTCGACAAAGACGGCATGGCGTTCTGCACCAAGAGCCTCGCGCCGAAGTCCAAGACTCGTACCGCCTATCTCTGGGCATACCGCGTCCCGGATGCGAAAAAGCCCACCTTATCTTTGGCCGGCGCTCCGCACCTGCCCATCGGTTCGAAATCGACTCTTCTTCTGGAACATGGAACGGCCTCAAAGGCAAAAGGACTCGACCGTGCCCGTGACTGGCGCTTGACCCCGGTCTCAGGTGGCCCTTCCATTCCTGTCGATGTCAATCCCGCTTCCGCGGACTCTCTGCAAATCGATCTTTCCAGAGCGAACACCTCCGCCGGCGACTACCAACTGGCTGCCTCCTGGGATTGGGAACCGCTGCCCGTCGCCGGCACCCTGCACCTGCACCCCTACGCGGACTTCGCCCAGGTCACCCTCGCTCGAGGTGAGCCGGACAAACTCGTCGAAGGCGCCGGGAAGGTCGCGGTGGAACTGTCCGGGGCCGACTTCCAGTTCGTCGAAAACGTCGCGCTCGAATCTTCAGCCCAGGATGCCAAACCCGAAGACGTCCGATTCACTCTTCCCATGGGCAAGCGCGCCGGTCCGCAGCGCTCCCTCACGGTGAACATCGATACCGCCAGGCAGGGCGCCTATCGCCTGGTGCTCCTGCAATCCGACGGCGTGGCGCACAAAATCCCGCTCACCATCCTTCCCCCGAATCCCAAGCTCTCCAATCTCCCCATTCGTCTCAACATGGGCGAAACGTCCCAGGGCATTCACCTGCTGGGAAGCGGCTTGGACCGCATCGATGCCGCCTCTTCGGACGCGGGGAAAATCACCGGAGCCCCAGCCGCTCACCACTGGTCCGGCCACATTCAACTCAATGCTGGGGTGCTCAAAGACCAGCGCTTCCCCCTGCTGCTGAAAGTCAAAGGCCTCGAGAATCCCTTGACGGTGCCGGACGCCATCGAAATCGTGGGGCCGCGGCCGAAAATTCTGTCCGTGCGCAAGTCGCAGGCGGACGCTCCGGGAATCCAAATCGCGGCGGACGAACTGCCGGCCGGTACCCCGGCAGGGTTGGTGCTGCAAGTGCAAGCCTCGCACGATGCCATCCGCCCGCGCCTCGAACTCGGCTGCGAAACCGGAGCCCTGCGCCAGGCGCTGACCCTTTCTCCGGGCGAGCCCTCCGCCGGAGCCAGCCTCACCTTCGCCGGCCCCGGTGTCTTGTATCTTTCCGTGGATCCCGGAGCCGTAGGCTACGCCGGGTGCCGCATGGCGGCTGCTGTTACTCTCGATCCGGAAGGTCGCTCCGATCGCTTCGTGCTCGGCCGCGTCATTCGCGTTCCCCGGCTCGACAAGTTCACGCTCACCAACGAGAGGGTGGGCGATTCGAGCTATGCCGGCACCCTCGAGGGCAGCGATCTCGATGTGATCGAAAAAACCGGGTGGGACGCGGAGCATGGCGTGCCGGTGGAATCGATTCCCGCGCCGGTCCCCGGCGACCCTGCGCGCCAGACTGTGCGCGTGGTCTTGCCTTGGCCCGCTCCTGGGCCTCACGCCCTCTTATACGTCTGGCTCCGTGGGGAAAACCAGGGCCGCAAAACGTCCGTTGCCTACTGAATCGCCATCAGCGGCGAATTCCCCGTCTGCGTCGTCGCCGCCGCCAGCGTGTGGCTCGACCCCACCGTCCACTGGAAATACGCCGGCGTCACATACGACGTCCCGTCCACGCTCACCACCAGACCCGCCGGCAGGCTCGTCACCGTGATCGGTGTCGTCCCGTTCGCCCCGAACTGCGCCGTCACCGTCAGCGGACCCGTCATCGTCAGGCTCTGCGGCGTCGCCGTCCCGCTCAACGCCCCCGTGAACCCCGC
>JADLBG010000258.1 GCA_020847895.1 Bryobacterales bacterium | reverse complement strand
TCACCGCGGCCAGCATCTCCTCCTTCAAGTGCGTCTCCGGCGAGCCGAAGAATCCCGTGAACGGCTTCTCGACAATCACGTGCTTGCCCGCCCGCGCGGCGGCGCGGATGTAGGTGAGATGCGACGAGGGCGGCGTGCAGATATCGAGCACGTCAATGTGCGGCAGCATCGCCTCCACCGAATCAAAAGCCGGCACGTTGTACTGCGCCGCAAAAGCGTTGCGGCTTTCCGCCCGCATCGAGGTGACGCCGGCAGTCACCGCCGCCAGCCCGCGCAGATTGCGATGGTGAAACTTGCCCGCAAATCCCGCGCCGGCGATCCCGATGCGCAGCCCAGCCATCAGCGGAGCCCTCCCCCGACGAAATGCACAATCTCGAGCTGCGCCCCGGCGGTGAGCCGCGTTTCCTCCCACTCTTCCTTCTTCACGATCTCTCCGTTCAACTCGATGGCCACTCGCGCCGGATCGATCGAAAGCGTGCGCAGCAGATCGAGGAGCTTACTCCCTTCCTCCGCAGCCTGCGGCTGGCCGTTCACAACAATTTCCATCTACTCTTTGGTAGCACACGCGCGAAGCTGGCGGCGGAGGAATTTGCCGCTCGCCGTCTTGGGGATTTCCTCGACGAATTCCACCTGGCGCGGCACTTTATACGCAGCCAGCCGCTCGCGGCAGAACGCGATCACCTCCTGTTCGGTGGCTTCCGCGCGGAGGGCCAGATACGCCTTTACCGTCTCGCCGCGGTAAGGGTCTGGTACGCCGACCACGGCCGCTTCGCGCACCGCCGGGTGGCGGTAAAGCACGTCCTCCACCTCGCGCGGCCACACCTTGTAGCCCGAGGCGTTGATCATATCCTTCTTACGGTCCACGATATAGAACCAGCCTTGCCGGTCCATGATGACTACATCGCCCGTGAGAAACCAGCCGTCATGAAAGGCGGCGGCCGTGGCCTCGGGCCGGTTCCAGTAGCCCTCGAACACGAACGGACCCTTCAATACCAATTCCCCCGGTTCGCCCGGAGGCACAATCCGCCCGGCATCAGTCAGGTCCACAATCCGCGCTTCGCAGTTCGGGATCGGAATACCGATAGCGAGAGCGCCGCTTTCACCATGGACCGGGGCGCGCGCGCCGTACGGCACCGAATGCGACGGCGAGTTGACCTCCGTGAGGCCGTAGGTGTTGTGGAT
Source organism: Bryobacterales bacterium (assembly GCA_020847895.1). GTDB lineage: Bacteria > Acidobacteriota > Terriglobia > Bryobacterales > Bryobacteraceae > CADEFT01. The sequence goes on along the minus strand of JADLBG010000258.1, from coordinate 2,119 downwards.
GTAGCTGCCGCAGCGCGACTCGAACTGTTCCGTAATGGATGGCGCCACCGCCGCTCCGCCCGTGAAGCATTTCCTCAGGAATGCGCCCTCGGCCAAGGCAGGTTCGCGCATAAGGGCGATGTAGGCCGTAATGGAGGCCACCGAAAACGTTGCCTTGTACTGGCGCGCCATGCGGATGGCCTCGGCCGCGATGAAGCGGTGGAACAGGATCAGCGGCATCCCGGTCAGAGCAGCCACCCCCAGGTGCGCCACCAGGCCCGTAATGTGAAACAACGGCGCCATACCCAGCACGGCGTCTTCCACCGTAAGTTCCATCCACGTCCGAAAAACGTTGGCATTGAAGGCGATGTGCCGGTGCAGGCCCATCGCTCCCTTGGGTTTCCCCGTCGTCCCCGATGTGTAGACGATGTGGGCCGGGTCGCTGGGTTCGACTCGTAATCGGTGAGCAGGGTCCGGCGCGGCCGAGCCGAGGGCGCTCAGCAGATCGGTCGTCTCCGGCAAGGCAAGCTTCGGCTGCGATCCCGGGATAGCCGCTTGCGGGGCGAAGTCGTGCTCGTTGGTCGTAAAGACATGCTGCACCCCCGCCCGCTCGAGTGCGGGGCGCGCGGCGGCGGCGTACAGGGAATCGAGGCCCACCCAAACCTTAGCCCCGGAGTCCATGATCTGGTATGCGAGTTCCTCCTCCTTATACATGGGGCTGAGCGGAACAATGACTGCCCCACGCTTCCAGGCCCCGTACTGGGCAATGGCGAACTGCGGATTGTTCTGGAGGGACAGCGCCACGCGGTCGCCCCTCAAGACACCCCGGGAGGCGAGCAGGGCGGCGAAGCAAGACGCTAAATGGTCGAGTTCAGCATAGGAGATGGAGCGGTCAAAGTATTGAACCGCAATGGCTTGCGGGCGAGAACGGGCGTTTGATTCGAGGGCGTCGAGGATGGTGGTGGAAGGGATGGGGAGGCTGTGGGGGACGCGGTAGTGCGCGAGCCAGGGTTTGGAGGCGTAGGGGGACATAGAGGGGAAAGGATGATTGTAGCCGGGGTAGGGCAACGATGATCTTAGGAATTGATTGCAGACTACTTGACATGTAAAGACTAAGATTTTATACTTTGAGTGTGGAAATGATTCTTACAGGAGGCCCAATCAAAATGCTCACTCGTTACAACCCCTTCGCCGCTCTCGAAGCCGCTTTTACCCCAGAATCCCGGCTCTTCCAGGATTCCGTCTCCAAATGGCTCGATAGCACCACCTCCGGACGTCCCTGGACTCCGCCCGTCGACATCCTCGAAACCGAAAACGAGTTGATCGTCAAAGCAGACTTGCCCGACATGGAAATGAAGGACATCCAGGTGGAACTCGAAAACGGCACCCTGTCGCTCAAGGGTCAGCGTAAGTTCGAGTCCGAGACCAAGGAAAAGGGCTATCACCGCATCGAGCGCAACTACGGCTCTTTTGCGCGCTACTTCACGGTGCCCGATACCGTGGACCCGGAAAAGGTCCATGCTGACTACAAGAACGGCGTGCTGACGGTGAGTCTGCCCAAAAAGGAGATCGCCAAGCCGCGGACGGTGAAAGTGGACGTCAGGAACTAAAGCGAAAGCCGGCGCAGTCTGCGATGGATTGAGTGGCCCGGGGAACGAAGTACCGGGCATTTTGGGGGGCGAATCTGTCACGATTCGCCCCTTTTTCCTATTTCGGCGCCATGCGCAGCGCCCCATCGAGCCGGATCACTTCACCATTAAGCATCGTGTTCTCGATGATCTCCCGCGCCAGCCGCGCGTACTCCTCGGGGCGTCCCAGACGCGGCGGAAACGGAACCTGCGCCCCAAGCGAGGCCCGGACCTCCTCGCTGAGGGCGCCGAGCATTGGAGTCTCGAAAATCCCGGGCGCGATGGTCATCACGCGAATCCCGTGGCGCGCCAGGTCGCGGGCGATGGGCAGCGTCATCCCTACCACCCCGCCCTTCGAAGCCGCATAAGCCGCCTGCCCGATCTGCCCGTCAAACGCCGCAATCGATGCCGTGTTCACGATCACCCCGCGTTCCCCGTTCTCATCCGGAGCATTCAGGTTCATCGCCGCCGCCGCCAGGCGGATGGCGTTGAACGTTCCAATCAGGTTCACC
>JADLBG010000257.1 GCA_020847895.1 Bryobacterales bacterium | reverse complement strand
CAGGGCGGCGCGGGTGACATCAACCCGCTTTTCATGGCCCGCTCCGGGAACGAGGAACAGGATTTCACCGTAGTCCGCAAGATGGGCGAAACCCTCGCCGGGCGCGTGCTTCATGCCGCGAGCCAGATGAAGCCCGTCTCCCCAAACCGCTTTCCCATCGAATGGCGCAGCGAATCGCTTCGCTTCCCTGACCGCTGGGACAAGGAAAAATCCGTCGAGGTGGGCATCACCACCGTACTCATCAACAAGGAAATCGCCATCGCTGCCACGCCGGGTGAACTGATGCACAAACTCCAGCGCGAATGGAAAGAGCGCGCCGATGTCCCCTATCCGTTGTTCTATGGCTATACCTATTCAGCCGGAGGCGTTTGGCCGGGCTACATTCCCGACCTGAAGACTGCCGCCCATGGCGGATACGGAGCCGATGTCACCACCCGCATCGAGATCGGAGCCGGAGAAACCATCATCGAGCGGCATCTCATTCATCTTTACGGCATGCTCGGAATGTGGCGCGACAAACCGGGCAAGCCTTGAATCTAGTAATGTACGAGTGATTGGATCTGGTAGTTGGTCAGCTTCTCACGCCCCTTGAGAAAATCGAGTTCCAGTACAAACCCCAGGCCTGCTACCGTGCCGCCGAGTTTCTCCACCAGCTTTGTCACAGCTTCCGCGGTCCCGCCCGTGGCCAGCACGTCGTCAATAATCAGCACGTGCTGCCCGGGTTTGATGGCATCTTTGTGTATTTCCAGCCGGTCCGTGCCGTATTCCAGTTGGTACTCCATCGCTTCCACCTTCCAGGGCAGTTTCTTCGGCTTTCGCACGGGCACGAAACCCGTACCCAGCGCATATGCCACCGTCGGAGCGAATATGAAACCTCGAGCCTCGATGCCCAGCACGACGTCGACGCGTTTTTCCGAGTAATGCTCCTCGAAGGTATCAATGACCGTGCCAAAGCCGTCCTTGTCCTTGAGCAGCGTCGTCACGTCGTAAAACAGGATGCCTGGCTTGGGAAAGTCCGGAACTTCGCGGATGAGATTTTTCAGATTCATGAGCTACGATTTATCTTTCAATGTGGAAGGACTTGTATTCTACCAAAGCAGCCTCCTCGGCTTCGACACCGCGCACGTCGGACCACATCGGTCCCTTCGCCAAGAATCCTTCCAGTTCCAGCAGCGCCTGCGCCGGGCCGGCCGCATACACTTCCACACGCCCGTCATCGAGGTTCCTCGCGTAGCCCCGGATTCCCAACTCGGAGGCGTGCCGCTGCACGTAGTACCGGAATCCCACGCCCTGCACTCGTCCCCGAATGAAATACCGCCTGGCGGCTGATTTCGGCTTCAACGCCGCATGGTAGCACACGACAGGTTGTTTCCTTGCGCGAGAGTTGCGATATGATCAGGACCTTGGGAACAGGATGAAAACCACGGATGCCAAACCGCGCCTCGAGCGCTTTGCCACGCACGAACGTCTCATCCATTGGATGACGGCGATCAGTTTCATCTATGCGGGGCTGTCCGGTACAGCCCTCTGGTCGCGCCGGATGTGGTGGACCGCCGCGGTGCTCGGCGGGGGTGAAACCGTACGCGCCTGGCATCCCCTTGGCGGCGTGATTTTCGCCCTCGCGCTCGCCCTGATGTTCCGCAACTGGGCAAAGCAGATGAGGCTCGACTCCGATGACCGCCAGTGGCTGCTGGCCTCTCACAAGTACGCCGTGCATGAGGAAGAAGGGCTCCCCGCAAGCGGCCGGTTCAACGCGGGCCAGAAAATGCTGTTCTGGCTGCAATCTTCGAGCGCCCTGGCGCTGTTTTTGAGCGGCATCGTGCTGTGGTTTCCGGAAGTGATGCCGCGCGGATTGCGGCTGGCCGCGGTGCTGGTGCATCCGCTGGCTGCCGTAGCCTCCCTCGGCGGCATCATCATCCACATATATATGAGCACTCTCGTCGTTCCCGGCTCCTTGCGCGCCATGCTCCGCGGATGGGTACGTCCCGCCTGGGCCGCCTCCCATCATGCGAAGTGGTACCGGGAGATCACACGCTCTTGAGCCGCTTCCTCGAGCGCGCGGCCCGGGCGCGGCTGTTGGCGGAACGTTACCCGGAATCGCGCGAAGGCCTGCTGTTCGCCGCGGCGATCTCCGATTGGCAGGCAAGAGGCGAAGGACTCGAAGAACTCCGCGCTCTCGTGCACCGCATCGGGCCGCCCGTGTTGCGCAACGCTCCAGCCACTCACAAATGGTTCTCCCGCGTGATGGCGGAACTGGAGCCTCCCGCCATCCGCGGCCACGCGCCGCATGAGAACGAATGCCCGCTCTGCGGCAATCCGCCTCAACTCGGAGTGCTGCGGCCGGAAGGGCACGGATCAGCGCTCACGCTCGCCTGTTCCGCGTGCAGGCACGAATGGCCGTTCCCGCGCGCCAGATGCCCCGGTTGCGGCGAAACCGATCCGGATAAGATCGCCTTCGGAGCAACGGATGCCTTCCCGGCAATTCAGACCATGACTTGTGATTCCTGTTGGTGCTACATCCATCTCATCGATCTTGGGAAGGACCCGCGCGCCGTGCCCGAAGCCGATGAACTCTCCGCCCAACCGCTGGACGTCTGGGCCATCGAGCAGGGGTATCGGAAGTTGACCCCGAATTGGATCGGCCTCTGACGAGGGTGTATCATCACCCCCATGGAGCCCAAACTCACGCGACGCCGGATGATGCATGCGGCCGGCCTTCCCCTTGCCGCGCAGGCCTCGGAAGCCGCCACTGCTTCGCCATCCATCTACGCACGCCTCGGCCTGCGGACATTCATCAACGCCTATGGCACATTGACAACGCTCGGCGGCACCCTGATGTACCCCGAAGTGAAGCGCGCCATGGAGGAGGCCTCCCAGGATTTCGTCGCTATCCACGACCTCCAGAAGAAAGTGGGAGAGCGCCTCGTGGAACTCACCGGAGCGGAAGCGGGCTTCGTCACCTCCGGAGCTTCGGCCGCGTTGTGCCTGGCCACCTGCGCCGTGACGGCCGGAGCGGATAAAGACAGGATCAACCGCCTGCCTGACCTGACAGGAATGAAGAGCGAGATGGTCATTCAGAAAGTCCACCGCAGTTCCTACGATCACGCTTTCCGCATGGTGGGAGTCAAACTGGTGGAGGTCGAGACCGCGGACGAAGCCCGCAAGGCGATCAACTCCAGAACAGCCGCGCTCGCCATGGTCCTCAGCCACAACTCCTTGGGCCACAAAGTGCAGTTGCCGGAAATGATCGAGATCGGCCATTCCGCGGGTCTGCCCCTCATCCTCGACGCCGCCGCCGAGATTCCGCCCGCGGAGAACCTGCGCAAGTTCGTCAAAATGGGCGTGGACCTGGTGGCGTTCAGCGGCGGCAAAGAATTGCGCGGCCCGCAATGCAGCGGCCTGCTGCTTGGCCGTAAAGCGCTGGTGGAAGCCGCCTATGCCAACAGCTCCCCGAATAATCACTTCGCGCGCATCGCAAAAGTGGGCAAGGAAGAGATCGCCGGCCTGCTGACGGCGGTCGAGATCGCGTTGAAACGCGATGAGGCCGCCGAAAGACAGCAGCGCGAAGCCACCTTGCGCCGCGTAGCAGACAAACTCAAGGGCATTCCCACCGTACACACCGAATTCATCCCGAATCTCGATCCCAGCCACTCCCCCAGGCTCTCCGTTCAGTGGGATGAGGCCAAACTGGGGTTCAGTGTGAACGACGTACTGACCCGCTTACGCGAGGGCACGCCCTCCATCGTCACCGCCGACATGACCCGCTTCCGCCCATCCTGGAAAGGCCTCGGCATCTTTGCCAACGAGTTGCGCCCCGGCGAAGAGTTGATCGTCGCACAGCGGGTGCGGGAAATTCTCAAAGGTTGACGCCGGCTAGAACTCTCCTTCCGCGGCCAGCATCTCGAGCGTAGCGTCAAATGCGTCCACCGTACGGCGTACGTCCTCCCCGGTGTGAACCGCGGAGACGACGCCGCCCGGCCAGCCGACGATGTCCACGCCGTGCAGCAGGAAGCCCGCACGCATCTTGTGCACAAGGCGCGGGGAAATTCCGCCTTTTAACTGGCTCCATGGCACACGCCCGGCATAGATGTCCTCCGGCGATGCGTTGCCGCAGTAAATGTGGAAATCCGAAAACTCGCCGTAAACACACCAGCCGAGGCCGCGGCGGCGAAGAACGGCGTTCATCCCATCGCGAATCGCGGCGGCTGTCCGTTTCGCCTTCTCCACCACATCCGTGTTCCGCACCTGCTTCAGCGTCGCAATCCCGGCCGCCGCGGAGATGGGGCCGGCGTTGTAAGTGCCCTGATGAAGCACCGGCGGCGGCTGGATATCACCCTCCACCTTGCGGTAGTCGAGCATGCTCAACACATCCGCGCGGCCCACCAACGCCGCGCCCGGATATCCCCCGGCCACAACCTTGGCAAGCGACGTCAGATCGGGCTTCACGCCGTAAAACCCTTGCGCTCCGCCGCGAGAACACCGGAAGCCGCAGATCACCTCATCAAAGATGAGCAGCACCCCATGCCGCGCGGTGGCGTTCCTCAGTTGACGCAGCACTTCTCCTCCCGTGGGGACCTGGCCGAAGGTGGCTCCCGTCGGCTCCAGGATCACCGCCGCGATGTCATCACGGGATGCAAGCAACTCTTCCACCTGCGCCATATCGTTCGGCGGCACGATGAGCGTATCCTCGACGATCCCCGGAATGATGCCCGGCGCGCCGCCCGGGGGGAAGCAGACATGATCGTGCCATCCGTGAAAATGCCCCGAAAAGCGGATGATCTTTCGCTTCCCGTTGAACGCGCGCGCCACCCGCAGCCCCAGGTGCGTCGCCTCCGTTCCGGAAATGGTGAACCGGATCCGCTCGGCCGAGGGGACCAATTCATGAATCAGTTCCGCCCACTCCACCTCGAGCGCATGGGAAGCGCCGTAGTGCGCTCCTTTCGGCACTTGCGCTGATACAGCCTCCACCACGGCGGGATGATTGTGCCCCAGCAGCAAAGCCCCGTGCCCGCCGAAGTAATCGACATATTCATTCCCGTCGACATCCCATTTGCGCGATCCTGCCGCGTGCTCCACGTACACCGGATGCGGCAACAGATACCGCCCGACGTGTGTCACCCCATTGCTCAGCAATGTCTCCGCGCGTTCGTGCAGGGCTCGAGAGCCCGGCGTCTTGCTTGCATAGGCGCGGAGAATCTCGGATTTCATCAGGGGAACCGCGTGCGTGGTGGCCATGCGTGTTATGGTAGCGCGCCCCGCTCCGCGTGTCGGGTGTTATGATCGTGCCATGCAAAAACGTCTCAGCCGCCGCCGGATGTTGTACTCGGCGGGCTTGCCTTTGGCGGCGCAGGCCGTCCAGGCAGCCGGTTCGCCTGCCCCATCGGTCTACTCGCGCCTCGGCGTCCGCACGGTCATCAACGCTTACGGCACCGTAACCACGCTCGGAGGCGCCATCCTCCATCCGGAAGTGAAGCGGGCCATGGACGAGGCCTCGCGGCACTTCGTCGCGATTCACGAACTCCAGAAAAAGGCCGGCGAGCGGCTTGCCGAACTCACGGGCGCGGAATCGGGTTTCGTCACCTGCGGCGCTGCCGCCGCCCTCTGTCTCGCCACCTGCGCCGTCACCGCCGGAGCCGATCCCGTCAAGATGAACCGCCTTCCCGATCTCACCGGCATGAAAAGCGAAATCGTCATCCAGAAGGCGCACCGCAACGGCTACGATCATGCCTTCCGCATGGTGGGTGTGCATCTGGTGGAAGGCGTCACGGCGGACGACGTGCGCCGCTCCATCAACGAAAAGACGGCCGCCCTGGCGATGGTGATCAGCCATGGCCTTCCGGGCGGCAAGGTGGATCTGGCGGAGATGATCTCCATTGCGCATTCCGCGGGCGTTCCTCTCATCCTTGATGCCGCCGCGGAAATCCCGCCCGCTGACAACATGCGCAAGTTCATCAAGATGGGAGCCGACCTGGTGGCCTTCAGCGGCGGCAAGGAACTGCGCGGGCCCCAATGCAGCGGCATGCTGTTGGGCCGTAAGACGTTGATAGAAGCCGCCTATGCGAACAGTTCTCCAAACAGCCACCTGGCCCGCATTGCGAAGGTGGGCAAGGAGGAGATTGCCGGTCTGGTTACCGCTGTCGAAGTCGCGTTGCGCAAGGACGAGACCGCTGAGCGGCGGCATCGCGAAGAGATGCTCTCCCGCGTGGCCGCCCGTGTGTCGGGCATCCCGACAGTGAAGACGGAATTCATCCCCAACCTCGACCCAAGCCATTCCCCCAGGCTCTCCGTGCAATGGGACGAAGCGAAGCTCGGCCTCTCCGTGAAGGAAATGGTGAAACGCCTGCACGATAGCGAGCCGTCGATTGCCGCCGCCGACATGGCGCACTTCCAGCCCGCATGGAAGGGCCTTGGCATCTTCGCTAACGAGTTGCAGGCGGGCGAGGAGATGATCGTCGCTCGCCGCGTTCACGAGATTCTGAGCGAAAAGGCGAAAAGCTGAACCTCATGTACAGACTCCTACTCCTGTTACTACCCGCGGCCTTTGGGAGCGCCCAATCGCTGCCACACTACGATATCCACCGTGCCCCCTCCCGCATTACCATCGACGGGAAACTGGACGAGGCCGCCTGGCGCCAGGCCCCCGCCGCCGGCGACTTTCACTTCAACTGGTGGAAGGAAGGGGCCAAGGAGCCCACCGTTGTCAAGCTGCTTTGGGATGACGAGAACCTCTACGCCGGTTTCTACTGCCATGACAAACATATCTCCGCCAAGGTAGTGGAGCGCCACGGACCGGTGTCACTCGATGACAGCGCGGAGCTTTTCATCAGTCCGAATCCCGAAAAGATACGAAATTACTATGGCTTCGAGATTAATGTCATCGGCGCCATGCTGAACTTCATTCATGCGGATTGGTACACGGGTCCGAAAAATTCTGAGCCCGAAGGCGTGCGCTACCGCACCTCCTACCATGGCCTCCCCGTGAAGAACGAATCGCCCGATGACGACCACTGGATTCTCGAAATCGCTATTCCCTTCCGGAACTTCGCCAAGGACGCCGCACACACGCCGCCGCACGATGGCGACACCTGGCGGCTCAACCTGAACCGCGCCGGCGGTAAGACAGACGCGCAATACAGCACCTGGTCGCCCGTGACTACACCGAAGCCGAATTTCCACGTGCCGGAAGCCTTCGGATGGGTGCGTTTTGTGAACCGTCCGCCGGGCCGGTGATAAGCTGCCTGTCATGTTTGCACTCGCGCGACTCGGAAGCCTGTTCTTCCTGACAATCTCCCTCCTGCCGGCGGCGGATAGCATCACGCCGGGAAAATTCGTCGTCGAACGCCCCACGCTGATCTGCCTCGGCTTCGAGTGGCAAATCACCGGCGATGACAACCGCAACGCCGTTGTCGAGGTGAGCTACCGCAAGATGGGCGAGCAGACCTGGAAACACGGGATGCCCCTCTTCCGTCTGGGCGGCGAGAAAGTGACTCGCCCCGACCTCGGTCTCGATTACACCACCCCGGACATGTTCGCGGGCAGCATTCTCGACCTCGAACCCGACACCGAATACGAAGCCCGCTTCCAGATGCGCGATCCGGACGGCGTCCGCGGCGAGGCCGTCCAGACCGCCAAGGTCCGCACCCGCGGCGAGCCGAAGGAAGCCCAGGGCGGCCGTGTCCTTCACGTCTATCCGCCCGGCTGGAAAGCTCCGAAGCAGGAACCCTCCTTCCTCGGGCTCAAGGAGGCATATTTCGGCTCCGGCCATGGCGATTGGGCCGTCCTCAGCGAAAGAAGAGTCCACCCGGGCGACATCATCCTGATCCACGCGGGCCTCTACAAAGGCGACCGTTTCAAATACTCCGGCGCGCTCGGCCTCGATTTCGATGGTACCTACGTCCTCACCGCCAAAGGCACGCCAGACCGGCCCATTGTCATCCGCGCCGCGGGGGACGGGGAGGTGATCTTCGACGGAGACGGCGCCCATGAGCTATTCAACCTGATGGCCGCCGATTACCACATCTTTGAAGGCCTCACCATCCGCAACGCCGATATCGCCTTTCAGGCGGGCCTCAAGGACGTGCTGGGCGCAAAGGGACTCACCGTCCGCAACTGCCGGCTGGAAGAGGTGGGCATCGGCATCAACGCCCAGTACGCGGGCTCCCAGGATTTCTATATCGCCGACAATGTGCTGCTCGGCCGCGACGACCATTACCGGCTCCTCGGCTGGTACAGCCCGGGCATCTACGGCGGCAACCGGCTGAAGAGTTACTACGCCATCAAGGTCTATGGCTCCGGCCACGTCGTGGCGCACAACTACATCGCCTATTT
>JADLBG010000256.1 GCA_020847895.1 Bryobacterales bacterium | reverse complement strand
GAAAGGATCGTGGGTCCGGCGAGCTTGAGCAGTTGGCCACGGTCGATGAAGGTCTCCATCACGTCCTGCTGAACGTCGTGGTAGTTGTCGATGATCTCTGCCATGCGCTGACGGAGTTGCGGAAGTTTGTCTACGTCCTTGTTGATGCCATAGCTAGGGTCACCAATAGCAGTAAAATTGCCGGCCAAATTGCTCTTGACACCGTTAGTAGATAAATGATAGTTAATTATTGCTTTGAATCGTTGTGGCCCAGTCTGGCAAAATCTGGCAACAGGGAGGCCGGTATATGAAGCTCAGCACGTCCGAATATCGCAGCGGCTGGGGTTTGATTTCGGCGGCGCTCGTTCTCTGCTCCACGCTTTTCCCCCAGGGTGATCTTTCGACCGTACGCGGCACGATCACCGACCCGAGTGGAGCCGTCATCCCCCATGTGACCCTCGAACTTATCAACGTCTCTACGAATGTCGGCAGGAAAGCCACGTCCGGCGATAGCGGCGATTTTGAAATTCCATACGTTCCCCTGGGGACGTACAAACTGACTGCGACCAGCGCGGGATTTAAGAACTTTGTAGCAGAAGACATCGTTATTCGCGCGCGCGAACTGCGCCGCATCGACATTGTTCTCGAACTGGGGGCAGTGGGCACCCAAGTCACCGTGTCCGAGAAAGGCGCGCAGTTGATCGCCACGGAAGGCAGCCAGGTGGCCAGCGGTTTCAGCACCTCCGCATACGTCGACAGTCCCCTCAGCCAAAGCTTCTTCCCCCAGGCTTACATGACCACGCTGCCAAACATCCAGACAGCGCAGGGAAGTTGGACATTGCGTTTCGCCGGACAGAGTCAGGTGGTGGAAAACCTGGACGGCGTGACAAGCGACGGTTCCGTGAACCTGGTTCAGAACATGAACGACTTCGAGGACCTCCAGGTGGTCGCCGTCAACAACTCGGCCGAGTATTCCCGCGTCGCGCAGTTCTCCATGGCCGGCAAGAGCGGCACCAACACGTTTCACGGCAAAGTGTACTACGACGTGATAAACTCCGCCCTCCAGGCCAGGAACTACTTCAACCCCGTGAAGGTCCCCTATAAGGAGCACCGCGGCGGCGCGAACATCACTGGACCCATTATCAAGAACAAGCTGTTTTTCTATTTTGGCTACAGCCTTGTCCGCATTCCCAGCAGCAGCTTCTATAACCGCAACGTTCCCACTCTGAAGATGCGCACGGGGGACTTCTCCGATTACCTGGCGCAAGCCAAGCCCGTAACGCTCATCGATCCTCTAGCCGGCCGGCCGTTTCCCGGCAACATCATTCCCTCGAACCGCATCAATTCCGTCTCACAGAAGACTCAGGACCTCTATATCCCCAAGCCGAATCAGGGCTTGCCGAACTCCACCAACCAGAACTACGGGTTCCTCTTCCCGCATCCCACGGACCTGTACCGGTGGGACTCTCACACAGACCGCGTCGACTGGAAGATCTCGGAAAAAAACACCCTGTTCGGACGCTATATCAACCGTGAAACTCCCTACATCCTGAATGGTTCGTTCGAGAATCTGGGCACCTGGACACGGCAGCGCAAGCACCACTCCATTGTGGCCAACGATACTCATGTGTTCTCACCGGGCCTTATCAACTCCTTCAACTGGGGCTGGATCAAGGACTACTTCATCGATGACGAACCACGGGAGGGTTCACTCCACAGACTGGTGATCAGGCCGTGCAAGCCATTGGATTGCAGGGTGTGAACCCCAAGGGGTACAAGGCCGGCGGATTTCCGTACATGACCTTCGTGGGGCTCCAGCAACTCTTCCAGCAGCCCGGCGGCGTGAACCTTGATCAAAACATTTTCCAGGTCACTGAGTCGATGACGTGGTCGAAAGGGAAGCATGTGCTCAAGTGGGGTAGCGACCTGCGGCTGTTCCGCGATCACAACTTCGGAATTCCCACCGGGACCTACGGAACTTTCTCCTTCAACGGCAGCCTGACGGGCATCGACTACGGCGATTTTCTGCTCGGCCTGCCGTATAACAGCACCCGGCTCGACCCGTTGACGGACCGGCGCCAGAAGGCCTACGAATGGGGTCTGTTCATCACCGACACCTTCAAGATCAGCCGCCGCCTGACTCTCGATTACGGCTTGCGCTGGGATTATTTTCCTCCGTCGCGGTATGACGACGGGTTGCAGTACAATTGGGATCCCAACACGGGAAACGTGATCGTTGCGCAGGAGGCGCGCTCCAAGGTCAGCCCACTGTACTCGCCGAAGATCGCCATCGCCACGGGTCAGGTCGTGCCGAATGCCTCGAAGAAGAACTTCCGTCCGCGCATCGGCGCGGCTTATCGCCTCCAGGAAGGTTTCGTCATCCGCGGGGGCTACGGCCAGTACACGGAATCATTCGGAAACTTCTTCCGCGCCCAGGGCACGGGGCCGTTCCAGATCTCCGAATCGTATTTCAATACCATCACCAACGGCGTTCCCCTGCTCTCGTTCCCCAACCCGTTCCCATCGTCGCTGGCTTCCGCCGCCATTCCCTCGCAGAGCGTTTCGGGATACCCCCTGGACACCAGCCACGGCGTCATCCACCAATTCAACGTCAGCGTGGAGAAGGAGTTGGGCAAGTGGGGCGTGCGCGCATCCTATATCGGATCACGCAGCAAGGGCCTGAACTACAGCCTGGCGCTCAACAAACCGCGGCCGAGCCTGATTCCATTTACGGCGGACCGCCGGCCCTGGCCCCAGTTCGTGGGCACATCCTTCACCTATTCGAACGGCGAGGCGACTTACAACTCCGGCCAGATCGAGGTTCAACGGAAAAGCGGACCTTTCCTTTTCGACGGCCACTACACAATCGCGTCGAACCTGAACAACATGACCAACACCGAGAATCCCTACGATCCCCTATGGTGGGGCAGGGACAATTACACCTCGCGACACCGCGCGGTCCTCAGCGCCACCTACGACCTGCCGGTCGGCAAGGGGCGGCGATTCCTCGCCTCCGCTCCCGCTACCGTCAATTACGTCCTCGGCGACTGGCAAATCGGCGTGGTTTCCTACTTCCAGAGCGGCCAATATTTCACGCCCGGCTTCAGTGGCTCCGATCCGTCCAATACCAACACTTCCGGCGGGCGCCCCGACCGCATCGCCGACGGCAACTACCCTCCCGGCCAGCGCGACCGCAACAAGTGGTTCGACGCCTCGGCCTTCGTGGCGCCGCCGGCCGGGCGCTTCGGCAACGCCGGAGCGAATATCCTGGAAGGCCCGGGTATGAATCTGCAACACATCAGTCTCATCAAGAACTTCCCCATCCGGGAGCAACTGAGGTTCGTGATTCAGGGTATGTTCACCAATGTCGCTAACCATCCCATCTTCGACTTCCCGTTCTCCAACATCTCAGTGCCTGCCTCGGTGGCGCGGACCTACCAGCTTCGGGAAGGCGGCGGCGGCGGACGCGAAATGGCCGGTCCAAGAAACTTGCAGCTTCGAGCTAGAATCGAATTCTGACCCGTTTGCCAGACGCGCCGGGAAGGGATCTCTCCGGGGCGCCGGGGGTGTACGCATGCAAATTCGAAAGTATTTTTTTCCGGGGACACAACTGCCATGAACCGGCGCCAGTTCGTCATTGAAACCGTGGCCGCGGGCTCGGCCTTTCAGACGGCGGGAGCAGCGCCCGCCCAGACTTCGGGCGGCGCGCCCACAGCGGGCTTCGCCGAGCGGGACATCACGCCGGAAATCGGCATGGAGCAACCGGGCGGCTACTCGAAGGCATTTCACCGCTCCCTGCACGACCCCTGCAAGGTGCGGGCGGCGGTCTTTCAAGATGGCGCCGGCCGCGTCGCGTTGGTGGGCATCGACGCGTTGATGGTACCGCGAGCCCTCGTGCTCGGCGCTCGGCGCCAGATCCAGGAACGATGTGGTATCCCCGCCGAGGCAGTCCTGGTGGGAGCCTCACACTCTCACTCCTCCGGTCCTACCGGCATGGTGCAGCCCGGCGAGTTCGACCACGCTTCCCCGCTGGTGCGCCGTCTGGCCTACGAGAAATCCTCGGCTGCCCATCCCGCCTACCTGCGGCTGGTCGAAACCGAGATTGTAGAAGCCGTGTGTCAGGCCGATGCCGGCCGCTCGGCGCTGCGCACTGGTTTCGCCCGGGGCATCGAGAATCAGGTTGCTTTTAACCGCCGCTTTCGCATGAAAAACGGCCAGAGTTGGACG
>JADLBG010000255.1 GCA_020847895.1 Bryobacterales bacterium | reverse complement strand
GCACCGTGCGTGCCGTGGACGCTCCGGGGGGCACTTCGCCGGCGGGCACAATCTTCCACAGGGCGCCCGGCGGATTCGCCATCGGCCCGCGGTCCGACGTGTAGAAGCAGTAGCAGTTTACGGCGTACACGTACCCGTCCTCCCCGTTGCCTCCCGCCGTGAATTGCAGGTTCGTGTGCGCCAGTTCCTCCAGTTGCCACTTCCTTCCATCCCAGCCCAATCCAAACACTCGTCCGGAACACCAGTCGCCCACCAGATATACCCCGTTCATCTTTCCGTAGTTGGCCACGCCAAGCCCTTCCACGGAGCAGCCATGGCCTTCCTTCAGCGGCTTGGCGCCGGGATACGGAACCTCGTGCGGATACTCTCCCGCCGGGAGCACGCCCACCTGCGGGCACTTGTCGTTGGGCCCCGTCATCGGATGGCACCAGCTTCCTTCCATCCGGTTCCAGCCGTAGTTCTCCCCGCCCTTGCTCTCCGCCGGTTGGTAGTGGATCTCTTCCCAGTGGTTCTGGCCAACATCGGCGATATACAGGTCGCCGGTCTTGGGGTCAAACGAAAACTCGTAAGGATTCCGCGATCCGTACGCCCAGATCTCCGGCCGTACCCTGGTACGGATCTTGGCGAAATCCGCCTCGCTCACCCCGAAGAGCTGCATCAGGCGCTCATCCCGCGCCCGCGCCCAGGGGTTCGATGGCGGTATCTTGTACGGGATCGCGTCATTGTCCTCCGTATTCACGTCGATGCGCAGGATCTTCCCGAGTACGGAACTCAGATCCTGGCCCGAATCGAGCGGATCGCCTTCCCACCCTCCATCGCCGCTCCCGATATACAGGTAGCCGTCCGGCCCGAACTCAATCTGTCCGCCGTTGTGGTTGTAGTATGGCTGGGGGATCCGCATCACCACCTTCGCCGTCTGATTCGTGCGCTCCGGCGTCAGCGAGTTGGGGCTCTTGGGGTCCACCTGGAACCGCACAATCACTCCATCCCCATTGAACGGCAGCGAAGCGTAATGCACGTAGAAATACCCGTTCTCCTTGAACTTCGGGTGGAAGGCGATCGAGTACAGCCCCTGCTCGACAAACCCCGTCTGTACGTCGTTTCCGAGCGGGTTGATCTTCGTCAAATCAAGGAACGGCTCGCTCTGCACCGACCCGTCCTTGTTCACAATCCGCACCCTCCCTACCCGTTCGGTGACGAACAGCCGGCCCGTCCCGTCATGGGCCGAGGCGACGTTGGTGGGGTCGTAAAACCCGTCGGCAATCTTCACCAGGGCAATCCTGGGACCAGCGGGCAGTTTCCCACCCGGACGGGCCACCTCCTCTCGCGTCTGGGGAAGCCTGGGTCGCGAACTCTGAGCTGTCAGCAGCACCGTAGCCGCCAACAAGGAAAGGAGCAAGGGTTTTTTCGAAACGAGGAGATAACGCATAGCCCGGTTCAGAACAAGTTATCACAAACGGCGCCGCGCGGCGTGAGATACGATCGAAGCATGTCCGAAGACCTGTTCGCCGCCGTCGACGAGATGGCGCAAGGCGGTGATCCCGCCCGCACTCTCGATCTGCTGGCGGCGAAATTCCTCGGTGCCCGCAACTATCCACTCCTGTTTGAAGCCCGCCTCATGAAAAAGCGGCTCGAGTTGGGCCTGCCGCTCATCCAGACCGAAACCGCCGCCGCATTCCCCGAACCCGCGCGGCGCGCCTATGAGCAAGCCATGGTGGAGGCCGCCCGCGAAACCGGTTCGCTCTTTCTCTCCTCCGGAAACATCGCCCGCGCCTGGCCTTACTTTCGCGCCATCGGCGAACCGGATCCGGTGCGCAAGGCCATCGATGACCTTCCCCCATCCGCCGCCGAGGAATTCATCGACCCGGTGATCCCCATCGCCTTTCAGGAAGGCGTCCACCCGGTGAAAGGACTCGCGCTTATTCTCAGCCGCTACGGAATGTGCCGCGCCATCACCTCTTTCGGAATGTACGCCGTCGCCGAAGGACGCGAGGAATGCATCCATCTTCTGGTGTCCAGCCTCTATGCCGAACTCGCCGCCAACCTCTCCCGCGCCATTGAAGCCCACGAAGGCCGCACTCCCCTTACCGCCGCCGTTGCCGGATTGATCGCCGGCAGAGACTGGCTCTTCGGTGAATACGATTACTACGTGGATACTTCGCACCTCTCCTCCGTTATCCAATATTGCCCCGACCTCACCCGCCGCGACACCCTCCTCCTCGCCCGCGAACTGTGCGATTACGGCTGCCGCCTTTCCAGGCAATTCCAATTCGCCGGCCAACCTCCATTTGAAGATCCGTTTCTCGATTATGGGATGTACGTCCGGGCCCTCCTCGGCGAGGATGTCGAAACCGCCCTGGCCCACTTCCGCGACAAGGTCCTCTCCGCCGACCTCGACGAAGTGGGTCCCTATCCCGCCGAAACACTGGTGAAACTCCTGGTTCGCCTGAACCGCTTCGAGGAGGCTGTGGACATTTCGATCCGCTGTTTGCGCAGCTATCCGGAATCGAACTGCCCCTCCGCTTTGCAACTCTGCCACATGGCCGGCGACCACGCCCGGCTGCGCGAACTGGCTCGGGAACGCGGCGATATTCTCAGTTACTTCGCTGCCGCCGCGGTGCAGCCCAAGGCGGGGTGAGGACAGCGGTTCCCGTGGATACCACTGATCCTTCGGAATTGCGAAAACGCTTCTATCCGGGTTTCACCGCCGCCGGAGGATTGGAATGGAAGGTGCGCCGCATCCGTCTTCCGACGGAACCGCGCTACACGCGCTGGACCGCGAGCATCTCCGGCCCTGGTGGATTGCTCCGCTTCGCCCCCAAACCATCTCGAGTTCCTGCTCGGTGCCCTCTTCTGAATCCCCCTCTCGCTTACCGGATGGGAGAAAACGGCAGCCCCCGCAGCAGAACGTTCGAAATGTTCGAAACAATCTCCGGGTCCGTCAACCCCGGCTTCACCCGCAGCTTCTGCCATTCCGCGTCCCCTCCGAACGCCGCCCACGACTTCTCCCTCGCCGCCAGGCTGTCATACACCAGCATGTAGGTCAGATTCGGCATGTTGCGCCCCACAATCGTCTCCCCGAAAAACACCGGAGTCAGATTCAGCCGCCGGAAGATCGCGATCTCGCCGTCTTTTTCAAACATCGCAATCTTGCGCCGCAGCGTGTCCGCATTATTCGACTCGTAAGTCCGCAATTCGAAAACATGCGACCCCTTGCCCGAAGGCGCCGGCGGAATCTCCACCTCCGGCATCGAAGCAAATGCCCGCAGCAGCGTCGTCTCCATCCGCACGTAGTTCAACCCCGGTTTCTGGTCAAAGGCGTCCTGCTCTTTGCGGAAGACCTTGTCAGCTTCCAGTTTGCCCATTGCCGTTTCCATTGCCGCCAGGCTCGGAAAACTGGAGAGCATCAGCAGAAACGGGCCGTTTGGAGCAATCAGATTGCCGAACACCCCCTGCACCTTGCCGCCTGCCCGAGCCAGCGCCGGCATGTAAGCCTGATGCAGAAAATCGCCGGTGCGCTGAGCCTGGCCGTCCGCGCCGTTCCGCAACTGGAAGTACCGCAACTCCAGAATGGAGGGAGAACGCCCGCCGGCGGCGCGCAAAGAGGAAGCAGCGGCAGCGGGACGTGCGAGGAGAGAAGGGCGGCGGGTCACATTTTGACTGTACAGACAGCGGCGGGGCGGGAGGAATATTCGTCTTAACGGCATGTGTGTAAACGGACAATGCGCCGCCGGAGTGATTCCAGTCCGATGCCGGCTTTACCGCACAGCCAGGCTCAACCCGATCACCGCCCAACTTGTTCCAGCCGCTGAGATCCACTGGTCCCGTCCATGGGGAAAGCCCGTTTCGAAGTACTTCGTCTGGATCGGATACGCGCGGCTGCGCACGTGCCACGTGCCATCGGCGAGTTGCGTGTCCAGTAGAAAGCGGGCGCCTTTCTCTAACGTTTCCTTGGAAAGCCGGCCTGCCAGGTGAAGCGCGTACAGTGCCTGCCCCGTAGCGTAGGCATCGCTCGACAAGCTATCCAACTGCCCCCAACCTCCGTCGGGCCGTTGCGTACTGGCAAGCTGTCCGGCGGCTTCGCGCACAGCGGCTGCATTTCCGCCCGCCCAGCCGAGTCCCAACAGGCGCATGGATCGCTCCTCGCCAGTTCGCGGCCGGTACTCCGCAAGCCATTTCGCCGCTCGCTGCACACGCCTGTCGATGTCGGCTTTCCGGCCCGGAAT
>JADLBG010000254.1 GCA_020847895.1 Bryobacterales bacterium | reverse complement strand
CGATTGAATGGACAGCCGACGGCGTGGTGATGATTGATCAGACTCGCCTGCCTCGGGAAACGGTTTACGTCACCTGCAAGACATATGAGGAAGTCGCGGAAGCCATCCGGAGCATGGTCATCCGGGGCGCTCCCGCGATTGGCGTCGCCGCCGCCATGGGCGTGGCATTGGGGATGCTCGGCAGCGATGAAGGGGATTTTGACGCCCATCTGGAGCGGGTATGCGCTGCCCTCGCCGCCACGCGTCCCACCGCCGTCAACCTCTTCTGGGCCATCGACCGCATGAAGAGGGTGGCGCACAGCCTTCGGGGACATTCTCTGAACGAGATTCGCGCCCGCCTCATTGACGAAGCAGTGCACGTATACCGGGAAGATATTGCCATCAATCGCTCGATCGGTGCCAACGGCGCGCCGCTGGTGCCCGATGGCAAGCGCGTGCTTACCCACTGCAATGCCGGAGCCCTGGCAACCGCCGGATACGGCACGGCGCTGGGCGTCGTCCGCGCGGCCGTCGAAGCGGGCAAGAAGATCGCCGTCTACGCCGACGAAACCCGGCCGTTCCTCCAGGGCGCCCGCCTGACAGCCTGGGAGTTGCAGCAGGATGGCATCGAAACCACGCTCATCACCGATAACATGGCCGGCTATTTCCTGCGCCGCGGGGAAATCGGCTGCGTCGTGGTCGGCGCCGACCGCATCGCGCGCAACGGGGATGTCGCCAACAAAATCGGCACCTACTCCGTCGCTGTGCTGGCGAAGGAGAACGGCGTTCCATTTTACGTGGCGGCTCCCATCTCCACGCTCGACCTGACACTCGCGGACGGAGACCAGATTCCGATCGAACAGCGCGCCTCGGCCGAAGTCACCCACGTGTTCGGGGTTCCCGTGGCGCCGGAAGGGATTTCGGTCGCCAACCCGGCTTTTGACGTCACGCCGAACCGCTATGTCACTGCCATCATCACCGAGAAGGGCGTGGCGTACCCGCCGTACGAAGAATCGTTGGCGCGCCTGGCGGGCTGATCCGCTTGACCGGGGCGCGGCTCTGAGCTATCGTAAATCGACGATAAACTATGGAGCCAGCCGTTCCCCCGATCCTTTGCTGCCCCGAGACCGCCCCGGATTCCGCCTTGCAGGCCCTCGAGGCCCCGGAGGCCGACGACGAACTCGCCAAGCTCGCCAAAGCGCTGGGACATCCGGCGCGGGTTCGCATCGTCCGCATGCTGTCCCGCAAGGAAGCCCGGGTTTGCAGTGAAATCGTGGATGAGATTCCGCTCGCGCAGTCGACGGTTTCCGAACACCTGCGGATTCTTAAAGAAGCCGGTTTGGTGAGCAGCAACCAGGATGGTCCGCGTGCCCGGTATTGCATCAACCACAACACGCTGCGGAAGCTGAAGGCTCTCATGGCTGTCATTTGATCGTTGTTCGTCGATATACGAATATGACACCCTCTACCAGTCCTCGCCTTTCGTTCCTCGACCGCTATCTTACCCTCTGGATTTTCACCGCCATGGCCGCCGGCGTGGCGCTCGGTTACCTTCTCCCCGGCGTCGTGCCATTCCTCAACCGCTTTAGCGTCGGCGCCACCTCCGTTCCCATCGCCATCGGCCTCATCCTCATGATGTATCCTCCGCTTGCCAAGGTGAAATACGAGGAAATGGGCCGCGTATTCCAGCATCGCCGCGTCCTGCTGCTTTCGCTCATCCAGAACTGGGTCATCGGCCCCATCCTCATGTTCGCCCTCGCCGTCCTGGTCCTCCGGGACAAACCCGAATACATGACCGGCCTCATCCTCATTGGACTCGCCCGCTGCATCGCCATGGTGATTGTCTGGAACGACCTCGCCCGCGGCGATCGCGAGTACGCCGCCGGCCTGGTTGCCTTCAACTCCCTCTTCCAGGTCCTGTTCTTCTCCGCCTACTCGTATTTCTTTCTGGCCACCGTTCCCCGCTGGCTGGGCCTGCGCGCCGTGGAAGTGGAGATCTCCATGGCCGAGATTGCCCGCAGCGTGTTCATCTACCTCGGGATTCCGTTCCTTGCCGGGCTGGTCACGCGCTTCGTGATGCTCAAGGCGAGAGGCCGTGAATGGTATGAAAAGCGCTTCCTGCCGAAGATCAGCCCAATCACGCTGATTTCTCTTCTCTTCACCATCGTCGTGATGTTCAGCCTCAAGGGCGAGATGATCGTGCAACTGCCGTTCGACGTAGTGCGCGTCGCTATCCCGCTCACCATCTACTTCGTCGTGATGTTCTTCGCCTCGTTCTGGATGAGCCGCAAGATCGGCGCCAACTATCCTGAGGCGGCCACCCTTTCCTTCACCGCCTCATCGAACAACTTCGAACTGGCCATAGCCGTCGCCATCGCCACGTTCGGCATCCACCACGGCGCCGCGTTCGCCGCGGTGATTGGTCCGCTGGTGGAAGTGCCGGTTCTCATCTCGCTCGTCAACGTTTCGCTCTGGATCAACCGCAAGTGGTTCGGCGGCGTGTTTTCAAGCATCGACGCCTGCCGCCCGCGGCACGCCTGAACGAGGACCCGATGAATAGAATTCTCGTTCTCTGTACCGGCAATTCGGCTCGAAGCCAGATGGGCGAAGGCCTGTTCCGCCACGAAGGCCGGGGAAACTGCCACGTATCGAGCGCCGGCACAAAACCGAGCCGCGTCCGCCCCGAGGCGATTGCCGTCATGAGCGAACTCGGGATCGACATCTCCGGCCACCGCTCGAAGTCCGTACGAGAGTTCGAGGGCCAAACCTTCGACTACGTGGTGACCGTCTGCGACAATGCGCGCGACAACTGCCCCGTGTTCCCGGGCACACAACACATTCATTGGAGTTTTGAAGACCCCGCTGCCGTAGAGGGTACGGAGGAGCAGCGGCTGGCCGCGTTTCGCCGCATCCGCGATCAGATTCACGGAAGGGTGAAGGCCTTCTTTAACTCTCCTTCAACTCCGCGACCGTAGCTCCGGTGCCGCCCTCGCTCGGCGAACCGGCATAAAACTTCGCCACGTGCGGGCTGCGTGCCAGCGCCTCGGCCACCGCCTTCTTCAAAATTCCCATCCCGTGCCCGTGCACCACGCGGATGCGCATCACCTCCGCCATCACCGCCTGATCGAGGAACTTGTCCAGTTCCTCCATCGCCTCTTCCACATGTTTTCCGATAAGGTTCAACTCGCGGTATGAGGTGTCCCAGCGAGGCCCGGCGGG
>JADLBG010000253.1 GCA_020847895.1 Bryobacterales bacterium | reverse complement strand
AACATCCTGATCGTCTTTGCCGGCATTATTTCCTTCGGTATGGTCTACAATGGCGCTCGGATTGCCTTATCGGAAAGAGGGAATGAAATGGCGTCGCTTCGGGTCTTAGGGTTCACACAGGGGGAGGTGGCCCGAATCCTGCTGGGTGAGCAGGCGTTGTTGACGGCGGCGGCGATCCCCCTGGGGTGGCTGTTGGGCTACGGGATCTGCGCGTTTCTCTCCTTGCGGCTGAGCACGGAACTGTATCGCATCCCCCTTGTGGTAACACGGCAGGTATATCTTTTTTCCGCGCTCGTGGTGATAGGATCGGCTGTCCTGTCCGGAGTGCTGGTGGCGCGGCGTTTGCGGCGCCTGGATCTGATAGCGGTGCTGAAAACAAGAGAATAATGAAGCGATTCCTGCGCCGCCTGCTTTGGTTTCTCGTGCTTGCCTGCCTGGCGGGAGCGTTGTTCTTTGCGATGCGGCCGGAACCGGTGGAGGTGGAAGCGGCCCGGGTTGCGCGCGGTCCGCTTCAGGTAACCGTGGACGAAGACGGAGAGGTGCGGTCCCACGACCGGTTCGTGGTAGCCGCTCCCGTGGCCGGAAGGCTGGCGCGAATCGAATTGCACGACGGCGACGCCGTGGCGCTGGGCCAGGTGATGGCTTCTCTGAGTCCTCTTCCCCTCGATCCCAGGAGCCGCGAAGAGGCTGAGGCGCGGCTGCGCAGCGTCGAGGCGTTGCGGCACGAGGCTGTCGCGCGCGTGGAGCAATCGCGGGCGGACCTGGAACTGCACCGCCGGGACCGCGAACGGGCCGAACAACTGGCTCGCACCGGCGACATCCCGCGGCAGACGCTCGATCAGCGCCGTAGTGCCGAATCAGTCGCGGCGAAGGAGTTGGACGCCGCGCGGTTCCGGGCCCAGTCGGCGGCTTTTGACGTGGAGTCGGCCAAGGCGGCTCTGCTCGCGGTGACCCGGCCCGCGGCGGCTGCGAGCAAGGTGCTGGTGCGGGCGCCGGTGAAAGGCCATGTGCTGCGCGTGCTCGAGCCCAGTGAGCGTGTGGTCCCGGCTGGCGCCCCGCTGGTGCTGCTGGGAGAAGAATCGAAGCATTTGGAAGTGGTGGTGGATGTTCTCTCCACGGACGCGGTGAAGATCAGTCCGGGGGCGATGATGTGGTTGGACGGGTGGGGCGGCTCCAAACCCTTGCGCGCGCGGGTGCGGCGCGTGGAGCCCTATGCCTTCACGAAAGTATCCGTGCTCGGAATCGAGGAGCAACGTGTGAATGTGATCGGAGATTTCCTTGACTCGCCAGGCCCCCTCGGGGATGGCTACCGGGTGGAGGCGCGCATCGTCATCTGGGAAAAGCCGGACGTCGTGAAATTGCCGCTCAGCGCTCTGTTTCGTCAAGGGGACCGGTGGGCGGTCCTCCGGGTGGAAAGCGGGCGCGCGCTGCTGAGCACGGTGGAAGTGGGGCATCGCAACAACCTGGAAGCCGAAGTGCTGGGCGGCGTTCGCGAGAACGCGGAGGTGATCGTGCATCCTCCCAACGAATTGAAGACAGGGAGCCGGGTGGTGGTTCAGCCCGCTAACTCAGCCAGATCATCGACCCAGTAGTCTGGCTGGTAGGCTGCCATCTCTTCGTGGTTTCCATAGCCGTAGCGAACCGCGCAGATCTTGACGCCGGCCGCGCGGCCTGCCGCCATGTCCGAGGTGGCGTCCCCCACCATGAGGACATCCTCGGGCCTGACGCCGAAGACCTCCATCGAACGATGAATGACATCGGGGGCTGGTTTGGCGGGAAAGCCGTCCGTGCCCTGCACGTGGTGGAAGAAGCCGAGCAGGCCGAACATCTCGAGAACTACGCGCGCAGTGGGCGTTCCCTTGGTGGTGGCGGTGGACTTGCGCCCGCCGAGCCGCGCCAGCGCCTCCGCGACACCCGGATAGAGCCGGGTGCCGCCATGCTTGCGGGCCGCGTAGATGGTCCGGTATCTGGCGAGCAGATCCTCTTTTTCCTGCTCTCCGATGCCGGGCAGCAGGTCATCCCAGAGATCGAACAGGTGGCGTCCGATATACGTGCGAAGATAGGCGTCGTCCACCCGCCGCGCGGAGGTTCCATCCAGAACTTCACGGACCGATCCGATGATGTCCACCGCGGAGTCAACTAACGTTCCGTCGACGTCGAAGAGGTATACGAGGTACGGCGGGATCAAGCCGGTTGGGGACGCTCCCCGCCTTCCATGATCGGAGGAGGAACACGCACTCCACCTTCCGGCCGCACCACCTGCTGCGGTTTGCCGTCTCCCTTCGAGGAGCGGAAAGCCGGCAGGGGCTCACCGTCAAGCAACATGCGCACCTCCCGAGCATCGAGCACCTCGCGTTCGAGAAGCGCTTCGGCGACGCGCACCATGGCCTCGCGGTTATCTTCAATGATCCCCTTGGCCCGGTCGTAACCACCGGAGATGAGACGATGCACCTGGTCATCGATCTTCATCGCCGTGGATTCGCTGTAGTCGCGATGGGTATTGATCTCGCGGCCGAGGAAGATCTGTTCTTCCCGCTTCCCGAAACTCAGGGGCCCAAGGTTGCTCATGCCCCATTCGCAGACCATCTTGCGCGCAAGTTCGGTGGCTTTTTCGATGTCATTGCTTGCGCCGGCGCTCTGCATGTTGCAGAACACCTCGTCGGCGATGCGGCCCGCCATGGAAACGGCGATCTGAGCCTCGGCCTGTTCCTTGGTGTAGTCCACCTGATCGCCTTCGGGAAGGAACATCGTGACGCCGAGCGCCATTCCCCTCGGGATGATGGTGACCTTGTGAAGGGGCATCGCCTCGGGAATCTTCGCGGCCACTACGGCATGGCCGGCTTCGTGGTAGGCCGTGTGCTTCTTTTCGTCGTCGCTGATAATGCGGCTCTTGCGCTCCACGCCCATCAGCACTTTGTCTTTTGCCAGTTCGAAGTCACTCATGGTGACCACCTTGCGATTCTGGCGGGCGGCGATCAAGGCCGCTTCGTTCACAAGATTGGCAAGGTCCGCGCCGGCGAAACGAGGAGTGCCGCGGGCAATGATGGCCAGTTCCACGTCATCGCCGAGCGGGATCTTCTTGGTGTGAACCTTGAGGATGTTCTCGCGGCCCCGCACATCGGGGAGGTCCACCACCACACGCCGGTCAAAACGCCCCGGACGGAGCAGGGCCGGGTCGAGCACGTCGGGACGGTTCGTGGCCGCGACAAGGATGACGCCTTCATTCGATTCGAAACCATCCATTTCCACCAGCAACTGATTCAGCGTCTGTTCGCGCTCGTCGTGGCCGCCGCCCAGACCGGCGCCGCGATGGCGTCCCACGGCGTCAATTTCGTCAATGAAGATAATGCAGGGAGCGTTCTTCTTTCCCTGTTCGAAGAGATCGCGGACGCGGCTGGCCCCGACGCCCACAAACATTTCGACGAAGTCCGAACCCGAGATCGAGAAGAAGGGAACGTTCGCCTCGCCGGCAATGGCGCGGGCCAGCAGCGTCTTGCCGGTTCCCGGAGAACCGATGAGCAGGACGCCCTTGGGAATGCGGCCGCCGAGTTTCTGGAACTTTTGCGGCTCGCGTAGAAATTCAATGATCTCCTGGAGTTCTTCCTTGGCTTCATCCACGCCCGCCACATCCTTGAAGGTGACTTTCTTTTGTTGGGAGGAATGGAGCCGCGCGCGGCTCTTGCCGAAGCTGAGGGCCTTGTTGCCGCCGCTCTGCATCTGGCGCATCATGAAAATCCAGAAGGCCAGCAAGAGGACAAACGGGATGGCATTGATGAGGATAGAGACCCAATTGCTGGTGCCTGCCTCCTTGATGTCCATGCCGACGTTCTTTTCCTGAAGCTGCTTGTACAGATCCGGGTAGTTGACCGGAATGGTGGTGTGAAAGCCGCTATCTTCCGGGCTGTTGAATGCGCCGTGAACCTCCGTGCCGGAGATGGTGACGCTCTTCACTTTACCGGAATCCACCTGGTAGAGGAATTGGGAGAAGGTGAGCGGAGTTTCCGGCCTGCCCTTCCCGTGGCGCACCACAGTCCACAGCAGCACCGCCACGCAGATCAGCACCACCCAGAAGATTGCAGTCTTGACGTTGGAATTCATGAGTCTCCCTAGAAATCATTCTCCGGACAAGCGTGCGAACCATCCATAAGCCCGCGCGGGAACATGTCTATTTATACTGACGCAAATTCCCTTCAAACAGATTCCCTGCTTTCCATCAATTCTTCAATCCGGAGCAAACACCGGCTATCCGCGGTAGGCGCCGCCATCGAACTCGGGCCAAACCTGCGCGCCCAGACAATACCCTGGTCCGACTCTATGATCGGCCAAAAACGCCGCTGCCATAAGGGGATACGCGCCACCTGGAACATTTGTTTGAGCTTTTCCTCTCCCGCGCCCGCCTGCCGGTAGGCATCGCCAGGTGACCAGTAACGCAAAGTCAACGGCGGCTCCACTTTATCCCAATCAAGCAGTTGGCTACTCACCTCACTCGCCTGCTCCTCATTATAGCCGCTTTCCGGGGCCGGGCCGGGTATCAGGGTGGTTCGAATGCGAACGCCGCCGCGCGGAAGGCGCGTCTCGCCAGGGACATTCAGCGGCGCCCGGTCCGGGCAATGCGCTCGGCTGCCGGACTCGATGGGGCCGATCCGAAGCCACTCGTAGGACCGGACAATGTCGAGCCCCGGTATCTGTACCCGTCCATGGCCTTCCACCCCCAAAGCCAAGCCCAGCGCCGATTCGACATGCTGAAACTCGATCTGGCGCAGATCGCCCTTGACTCGGGAAAAGGCGAAGCGTAGAAGGCGGCGCTGTACCGCGCGAGGCGCTCCGGCCAGCCGGGAGCAGACAAAAACCACCGCGCCATCTTCGGCCGCGGACATATCCCTTGCCATCTCCGGGATTTGGAGAGCCCAGTAGGACTCCTCTTCACGGGCAATCTCAGCCGCCTGCGCCAACTGGGCAAGGATCGCCGGGTTATACTCACTCTCGAGTCGCGGCAGCAACTCCAGGCGAATTCGATTGCGGGCGAACGCCGTCTGGCTGTTCGTCTCGTCGGTCCGCCATTGGATCCCGCTAGCCTCGAGGAATTGGACCACCCCGGCGCGAGTTATCCCCAGCAGCGGGCGGACAATGCCGTCCCCGGTGACGGGAAGAATTCCCGCCAGTCCTGAAGTTCCACTGCCGCGGAGGAACCGGAAGAGTACGGTTTCGGCCTGATCGGATTGCGTATGCCCGGTGGCGATCTTATCCACAAGTCCTTGCCCGCGCAAGCGGCGGAACAGGCGCAAGCGCGCCTCCCTCGCGGCCTGTTCGAGGTTTTCGCGGGAGCTTGCAGCCAGCGAGGCGACATCCACGCGCTCGAGGTGGAACGGGAGATCATGGTTGCGCGCAAGCGCCTCGACAAATGCCGCATCTTCGGCCGAGGCCTGGCCCCGTAGTTGATGATCGATGTGGACGACACTCAGCCGGAGGTTCCATTGCCCGCGCAGGGCGAGCAGGGCGTGGAGCAGGCAGACCGAGTCCGCCCCGCCGCTCACGGCGACCCCGACGCGGTCGCCGGGCGAGAACATCCCGTGGCGCAAGGCCGTCTCGAGGACCCGATCCAGCATTTTCCTATGTTGCTGCGGCGGGGATCCCCGCCGCAACCCTTCTTATGAAGGATTCGCGTCCTTCGGCGAGCGGCGCCGCTTGCGCTGAAGCTGCGCAAGCGCCCGATTGATCGCATGGAGTGAAAACTCTTCGGGGTCAAACGGTCCGCGCCATTCGAGCTTTTCCTTGTGTTCCGGGTGCCTACGGTTAGCCAAAGCCTGGAGATAGTTGGCATAGCCAAATGGTCCTCCCGCATCCTCGGGAGGCCCGTTGCGCGCGCCAGCCACGCAGCGGGGGTATTCCGCCGCTTCCTCGGGCATGAGCAGGCCCTCGACGAGCACGATGTGATCCCAACAGTCGCCGAAATCGTAAGTATAGAGGAACTCAGTGCCGACTCCGCCCACCACCTTGTTTAACACGACGCCCGTTTCATCTCGGGGCGTGCGGCCAAAATGATGATCTTCAGGGTCCGGAATCTCGTAGACCAGCTTTCCGAACGTGAAGCTGTGCAGATGGTAATCCTCCCAA
Organism: Bryobacterales bacterium; assembly: GCA_020847895.1. Classification (GTDB taxonomy): domain Bacteria; phylum Acidobacteriota; class Terriglobia; order Bryobacterales; family Bryobacteraceae; genus CADEFT01. Next base: position 1,873 of record JADLBG010000253.1, on the reverse strand, counting down.
TTGAACAGGCGCTGGAAGACCTTGTGGAGCGCCAGAAGAGATATATCCTCCCATACCTGAACCCTCCGCCAGACGGGCGGATCGATCCTGGAGAGCAGAATCCTGAGCTGATAGATGTTCCTGCTTTTCACGCCCGCGCCTTGGCGATCACGTCCAGGTACTGCCGCGCGCGCTCGGTGATCACGCCGAATGTTTTTTCCTTGAGCGATTTGGCGTCCACCAGTTCCCCTCCGACAGCCACGGCGGCGGCGCCCGCCTTCAGGAATTCGCCGGCGGTTTCGAGGTTCACTCCGCCCGTGGGGATCATTTCCACCTGCGGCAGCGGACCCTTGAGCGCCTTGATGTACTTTGGCCCGCCCATGTTGCCGCACGGGAAAATCTTGACAAAGTCCGCGCCGGCCTCCCAGGCGGTGAGGATTTCGGTGGGCGTGAGCGCGCCGGGCATGATGGGCTTCGAATATCTGCGCGCCATCTCGATGGTCGCCAGACGAAGCGCGGGAGTCACAATGAACTGCGCCCCGGCGAGGAAACAGGCGCGGCAGGTTTCCGGATCGAGGACCGTGCCCGCCCCGAGAGTCATCTTGTCGCCGAGTTTGTCGGCCACCTTTTCGAGAGCCTGGATGGCTCCGGGAACGGTCATCGTGATCTCGACGGCGCGGATGCCGCCTTCGTAAATGGCATCGACAGCCGCAAGCGCGTCCTCGTAGGAGGAGGCGCGGACAATCGGCACAATGCCGATGTCGAGGATGTTCTTGAGAATGGTTTGCTTGTTCATTGTCTTCTACCAGTCCACCACGCTTCCATCGTCGGCGTCGTAGGATTGCGGATTGCGCCAGTCGTGTCCGATCTTATCGGCCATGGCGTTTTCGTCCAACTCGATGCCGAGTCCCGGCCCGGTGGGCAATTCGAGGTATCCTTCTTTCACCGTAAAGGGCTTCCTAATGTAGCCTTCACCCAGGCTCACCTGTTCCTGGATGAGGAAATTCGGAATGGAAGCCGCAATCTGAACTCCGGCCGCGAGCGAGATGGGACCCAGCGGGTTGTGCGGAGCGACCGAGGCATAGTAGGCCTCCGCCATGCCGGCGATGAGCCGCACTTCCGTAATTCCACCCGCGTGGCAAAGATCCGGCTGAAGGATGGTGGCGGCTTTCTTTTCGAGCACCTCGCGGAAGCCCCATTTGGTGAAGACGCGCTCGCCGGTGGCGATGGGGAGGAAGGTGGAACGCGCAATCTCAGCCATGATGTCGTGGTTCTGCGCCTGGCAGGGTTCCTCGATGAACATCGGGTTCAGCGGCTCATAGGCTTTGATGAGCATCTTCGCGTGGGCCGGGCTGATGGCGCCATGGAAGTCGATGCCGATGTCGCATTCGGGACCGGCAACCTTGCGCAACTCGGCGAATTTCTCGGCCGCATAGGCGATCGCGGCGGGGTTCTCCACATATCGCGCGGGACGGCGCTTGGCTGGTCCGGTCTTGAAAGCGGTGAAGCCCTTCTTCTTGTCCGCCAGTATGGCCTCGGGGCTGCCCGCATGCGAATAGACGCGCACCTTGTTGCGCGTGGGGCCGCCGAGCAACTCATAGACAGGGACCCCCAATGCCTTCCCCTTGATATCCCACAATGCCTGATCAATGCCGCTAAGAGCGCTGGTGAGGATGGGGCCGCCGCGATAAAACGCATGACGGTAGATGGCCTGCCAGTGGTGGGCCACGGCGCGCGGGTCCTTGCCCACGAGATACGGCTCGATCTCCTTCACGGCTTCGGCGCAGGTGAGGGCGCGGCCTTCCGTAATGGGCTCGCCGAGCCCCGTGATGCCGGCGTTCGTGTGGATCTTCAAGAACAGCCACCTGGGCTTCACGAGAAACGTCTCGAGTTT
>JADLBG010000252.1 GCA_020847895.1 Bryobacterales bacterium | reverse complement strand
GGGATTTCCCCCGTGGGCGATGCCGCCGCCGTCCGCTCCAGCACCTCCTCGCTCGTCACAAACCGCGCCGCCGCCAGAATTCCCGCCGGCTCCGGTGACGCCAGAATCGTCACCACGCCGTGTCCGTCCCCGGCCCAGATCCGCTGCATGATCGCCGCCTCCAGCGGCGCCCGCACAAACTCAGCCAGCATCGCATTCGTCCCCGGAGTGCCCACCAGCACCAGGTTCCCCTCCGGCACGCCCGATTCCGCGAACGCGCTTGCCGGCTGCAATCGCAGCGCCGATCCTTTCCCTTCAAACAGCACCGCCAGTTGCACCGCTGCGTACGCTTCCGCGATCAGCATCCCCTCTTCCGGCAGTTCCCCATGAATCAACAGATTCGTCCCCCCCGAGCGCCAGTACGGAGCCCAGAACTGCTCCAAAGCCCCAGGCTCGGCCTCGGCAAGCTGCCGCGGATCGGCCTCGTAAAAGAACGCGCGGAATTCGCCTTTCGGAACCGCCACCCGCAGCGGCTCCCGCCGTCCTTCCCTGCGAAAATACGCCTTCAGCTTTTCCCGCACCTCCTCCGTCACCCGGCTCACCACAGGGTTTTCCGCTATGTCATAACCCGGCTCCAGCCCCAGCACCGCCACGCCAATGTCATGCTCCCGCAAGTCCGATAAACCGCCCGCCTGTGTCTGGTGACAGATATATTCCAGTACCTCGCAGTGCTCCTGCAATCCGCGAAATGCCGTGCTCCGCGCGATCCGCCGCAGCAACTCCTCCGGACCGTCCATTAACCCTCACCCCGCGCGATCACATCGGCGATCCGCGCCGCCGCCTTCATCTCCTTTACATCATGCACCCGCACCAGATGCGCGCCCCCCAGTATCGCCGCCGTCACCGCCGCCGCCGTCGCGAACATCGTCTCTGTCTCCGTCGCCTGCTGCAAAAAACCCTTCCGCGACGGCCCCACCATCAGAGGCATCTCGAGCTTCACAATCTGCCCCAGCCGCGCCAGAATCTGCGTATTCTCTTCCTTACGCTTCCCGAACCCCAACCCCGGATCCACCACGATCCGAGCCTTCTCGACACCCGAGCGCATCTCCCGGTGCACGCACGCCGCCAGGTCCGCGGCCACCGTCCCCACCGGATCCTTCAACGGCGGCAACTTCGCCCACGTCTCCGGCGTCCCCCGCATGTGATTCAGAATCAGCCCCGCGTCATGCTGCGCCGCCACCTTGCCGATCAGCGGATCAAACGTCAGCGCCGAAGGATCATTAATGATCTCCGCGCCCAGCCCCAGCGCCTTCTCCGCCACCCCCGATTTGTACGTGTCCACCGAAATCGGTATTGCCATCTTCCCCCGCAGCCGCTTCAACACCGGAATCAGCCGCCGCAACTCCTCTTCCTCCGAAATCCGGTGCGAGCCCGGCTTCGTCGACTCCGCCCCGAACTCCAAAATGTCCGCCCCCATCTCCTCCAACTCGAGAGCCCGTGCATAGGCCCGGTCCGGTTCGTAATACTTCCCGCCATCGGAGAAGGAGTCCGGCGTCACGTTCAGCACCGCCACGATCTGCGTGTGCTCGCCAAGCGGAATCTCCCGCTCGCGCAGTTTCCATGTCAATCGTTTTCTTGGCATTCTGTACTTTGAAAAAAAGGCCTATTCGTATCTTAGACACACAATCGGGTCCAGATTCGCCGCCCGGTTCGCCGGATAGTATCCGAAGAACAACCCCACCCCCACCGAAATCGTCACCCCCAGCCCCACCCACAGCCAACTCACCGTCGCCGGCACCGACGGCAGCAGCATCCGCACCAGCATCGCGACGCCCATCCCCATCGCAATCCCGATCGCTCCTCCGGCGGCGCACAGCGTGATCGCCTCCATCAGAAACTGCGCCCTGATGTCGCTCCGCCGCGCCCCGATCGCCTTCCTCACCCCGATCTCCGTCGTCCGCTCGGTCACCGAAATCAGCATGATGTTCATCACCCCGATCCCGCCCACCAGCAGCCCCACGGAACTGATGATGAATGTCAGAATCACCAGCGCTCCCGTCAACTGGTTCCACATCGACGACAGAAAATCCGGCGACGTCAGCTCAAAATCATTCTCCGCCGGGGGTGGCACCTTCCGGATGCGCCGCAGCGCTTGCACCACCTGATCCTGGGCGGTCACGATGTCCTCGTCCGCAGCCACGGTGAACGCCAGCACCAGTTCCTTCGCCTCCGGATACCGCTTGCGGAAGTCCCCCATCGGAATCAGCGCAAAGTCATCCGGCCCCGGCCCGCCGAACATCCCCGCCTCTCTTCGCAATATCCCGATGACTTCGTACAACTTGCCATTCAGCCGTACCTCCTTCCCTATCCCGTCCATCGGCCCGAACAGGGAATCCGCGATCGACGACCCCAACACCACCACCGCCCGCGCATGCACGTCATCGGCGCGCGAAATGAACCTCCCCTGTCCGATCGTGAACATCGGAAACGCCTGCGCGTACTCCGGTTCCACGCCGCGCAGAATCAACTTCTCCACCCGCGCTCCTTCATACATCACTTCATTCGTCCCGGACCCCGCCATCCCCGGAATCGCCATCCGCGTGCCAAACGCCGTTACGAAACTCACCGCCGGAGCATGCTCCGCCACCGTCCGCGCGTCCGAATACTCCAGATATTTCCGCTGCCGCACTTTCTCCGGCAACCGGTCGAAGGCCACCGTCCCCGGAGGAAATCGCGTGATGAAATACGTCCGCGACCCGAGCGACTCCACTTTCTCCTGCACGTACCGGTTCAGCCCCTGAATGATCGACGCCACCGAAATCACCGACGTCACCCCGATCACGATGCCGAGAATCGTCAGCCCAGACCGCACCTTGTGCGCGCGCAGCGTGTCGAACGCCACCAGCATGTTCTCCCGCAACTCGGCGCGTGTCATATTCATCGCTAATCGGCCCTCAGCGCCACCACCGGATCCAGCCGCGAAGCCTGCATCGCCGGGTAGATTCCGAAGAACAATCCAATCGCCGTGCTCATGAACAGCCCGAACAGCACCACCCACGTCTCCACCTGCGTCGGAAACGACGTCACGGTCCGCACCAGAAATGCGAAAAGAAACCCCGCCCCAATCCCAACTCCCCCGCCGATCAGGCATTGCAACAGGCTCTCCGCCAGAAACTGCCGTAGAATGTCCGTCTCCGTCGCCCCCATCGCCCTCCGGATTCCGATCTCCTTCTTCCGCTCCGTCACGCTCACCAGCATCACGTTCATGATCACGATTCCGCCCACCATCGCCGAAATCGCGCTCACCATCAGAAACACCGCGAAAAACGCCGCGCTGATGCTCTGCCACAACGATATGTAACTCTCCTTGGTGGCAAGGAAAAAATTGTCCTCCCCGCCCGGAGCCACGTGCCGCAACATTCGCAGCGCCTGCTTCACCTCGTCCTGCGCCTGCTCGAACTGGACTCCCCCGCCTGCCTTCACGTTGATGGTTACGCTCGACCGCCGCCCGTTGATGCGCAGAAACGTCTGCATCGGCAGAATCAGGTACTTGTCCTGATCCTGCCCCAGCAGCGACCCGATCTTTTCGAACACTCCAATCACCACGCAATCAATATTCGATACGTGAATGCTCCGCCCCAGCGGATCCACGCCGGGAAAAAACTGCTCCCGCACCGTGTCCCCGATCAGGCACACCGGCGATGCCCGCTGATCCTCCGCCCCTGTGAAATAACGCCCCAACTCTACCGTCCGCGTATCGATCAGGTACATGTTCGCCGTGTGCCCGATGATGTTCACATCGCTCAACTCCTGGTCCCGGTGCCGCGCATGACCCGTCGCCGATGCCGATGCCCCCACCATCTCGCAATGCCGGCACTTCTCCGCCACCGCCGCCGCCTGCTCCACCTCGATCTTGCGGTACTTAAGCGACTTCATGATCAGGTTGAAGTCCGTCACCGTGAACGGTGTCCGCGCCACCTGAAACACGTTCGTCCCCAGGTTCGCCACCTTCGTCTCCACATACCGGTTCGCCCCCTGCACCAGCGTCATCACCGCGATCAGCGTCGACACCCCCATCGTCAGCCCAAGTATCGTCAGC
>JADLBG010000251.1 GCA_020847895.1 Bryobacterales bacterium | reverse complement strand
GGGTGGAGGTGGGGCGGAGACCGCCGGTGGCGGAAGCGCCGAGGATGGGGGTGGACTGTGAGAAGCCTAGCTGGTTGAGTCCGGTGGTGCCGATGGGGAAGACGAAGACGCCGGTACCGCCGCGGATCACGGTTTTTCCGCCGGGGCCGGCGGGGGTCCAGGCGAAGCCGAAGCGCGGGCTGAAGTAGCCGGACTTGGTGTGATAGATCTCATTGCCGTTGGGACCGGCGAAGAGGACGCCGCCGCGGACCTTGAATTGATCGACGGGGAGACCGGGGGCGGGCCTGGCGGCGTAGGCGGCTTCGGCCTGTTTGGCGATGGGGCTTGGGGTGGTGTAGTCGAAGCCGTTGACGGAGCGGTTGAAGCGTTCGGTGGTGGGGAGGTCGCGCTCGAAGCGGAGACCGAGGTTGAGGGTGAGGTTGGAGCGGACGCGGAAATCGTCCTGGAGGAAGAGGGCGTAGTACTTGGCTTGTTGGGTGCGAAAGGTGTTGATATCCCAGCTTCCGCCGGTGGGGTAGCCGAGCATGAGGGAGGCCAAGTCCTGACCGAGGGGGGAGGCGGTGGAGTTGTCGAGGGGGCCGCGAAGGAGGTCGGAGCGGAACTGGTAGGCTCCGCTCGAGTTGCCGTAGCCGGCGGAGCTTTCGCGGTACTCGCGGACATCGGTTCCGAACTTGAGGACGTGCTTGCCGTGGATCTTGGTGAGGCTGAGGAAGAGTTGGAAGATGTCGAAGGGGGTGGTGTCGCCTCCGCTGTTGCCTACGTCGGCAAAGCGGTCGAGGTCGATGGTGGGTAGGACGTGACGAGCGGAGTAGGCGAGCAGGGATTTGGAGAAACCGAGCTGGGTGAAATCGTAGCCGTCGCTGGGGCGGGTGTTGGATTCGGTGAACCGTGTCCAGTTGAGGCGGGTGTTCATGACGAGGGTGGGGGAGAAAGTGTAGACGTCGTCGATCATGCTTCCCCAGTTGATGCGGCCGAGGAAGTTGCCGGTGGCAATGTTTTTGAAGGCGTTGCCGCGGTTTTCGATGCGGTCATTGTGTCGGAAGTTGTAGAAGAACTTGTGGCGGTCGCTGAGGTTGAAGTCGAGGCGGCCGAGTTGGCTGTCGTAGACATCGGAGCGAACGGAGTTGGCGAGGTAGTTATCCTGGCCGTCGCGCCCGCCGGTCTGATTAGGGAGCGGGTAGAACTGCATGTAGTTTTTGGCGATGGCGCTGAGGCGGGAAGAGGGGAGGATGTTACCGGCAAAGGGCTGACGGCGGACGCGGGAGCCTTCCTGAACGCCGGTGAGGGGATCGTAGAGCTGGTAGTTGGCTCCGACGGAGAGGAGTTGCGAGAAGTCGCCGCCGCGTTCGGCCTGAGTGGGAACGGTGCCAGTGATCGGCTCGGGGAAGGAATCACGGATGCCTTCGAAGCCGAAGAACCAGAAGACGCGGTTGCGGCCGTTGAAGAGCTTCGGAATGAAGATGGGGCCGCCGCCGTTGATGCCGTACTGGTTGAAATTGCCGGCGGGTTTCTTCTGGCCGGAGCGGTTCGTGAAGAAAGGGGTGGCGGCGAGGCGGGAGACCTGGTTGAAATCGTAGGCCGCCCCGTGGAAATCATTGGTGCCGCCTTTCATGACCACGTTGACGGTGCCTCCGCCGGTGTGGCCGTAAGCGGCGTCGGACTGGAAGGTTTCGACCTTGACTTCCTGGACGGCGTCGACTGGGGGATTGTAGGCGACGCGGCTGTTGCGGGTGGTGTCGGGGGCTCCATCGATGAGGAGTTCGTTACTGCGGCTGGGAGCGCCGCCCATGGAGAAATCGGAAGGGCCGGCGTTGTCGAAGGGGCGTGAGAACTTTGGATCGCTATTGGGGGTGACGCCGAAGGCCAGTTGGGCGAGGACGAGGGGCGTGCGGCCGTTCATGGGCATGTTTTCGATCTGACGGGAATTGATGACCTGTCCGGTGGAGGCAGTGGCGGTTTCGAGGAGGGAGGATTCGGCGGTGATGGTGACGGACTGGCCGACATCGCCGAGTTCGAGGGCGATGTCGAGCTGCTGGCGCTCATTGGTGGCGATGTGGAGGTTGGGGTTGGAGTAGCGTTTGAAGCCGGGAGTTTCGGCGGTTACGGTGTAGGGGCCGGGGGGAAGGAAGGGTAAGGAGTAAGAACCATCGGCGCTTGAAGAGGTTTGGAAGCGGGCGCCGGTATCATTATTAACGGCAGTGATTTTCACGTTAGGGACGAGGGCTTGTTGCTGGTCGATGACGCGGCCACCCAGGCTGCCCCGGAACTCCTGCGCAAACGCGGCGGTTGCGAGGAGAGACACAAGTACCCACTGAACAGAGATTATGCGACGTAGCATATAACACGGACTCCCCGAGTATAGAAAGGCGGGCGAGGGCCGAGCCTTTAATTACACCAACTGGAAGAAATGATACTACAAGAGGGGAAGTAGGGGAAGAGGGAGAGCGGGAGGAGGGGTCCTGTTAAACAGTAATTATTTTCGTTTGACAAGAGACTTCGAAGACCCATATAATTGAACCTTCTACCTGGGTCCATATTTACTGCATAAGTTTTGGAGAGGATGTAGCGGCGTAAGTTCCCGCCTTGCAGGTGGCTAATGTCTCAGATTTTTCACCCAAGCACCAATAGTGTAGCGAAGGTCAGTATTGTCGCCGTGCTGCTGCTGGCAGGCGGCGCAGGCTATGCGCTGATGGGGGTCAACCGATCTCCGTATGTTTCGAGGGCGAAGATCCCGTTCGATCAACCGGTACCGTTTTCGCACAAGCATCACGTGGCGGGACTGGGGATCGATTGCCGGTATTGTCACGCGACGGTGGAGCGAACGGCGTTCGCGGGGATCCCGGAGACGGAGACGTGCATGAGCTGCCACTCGATGATCTGGACGAACGCGAAGATTCTGGAGCCGGTGCGGCAGAGCTGGGCGACGGGGAAGAGCCTGGAATGGACGCGAGTGCATGATCTGCCGGGGTTTGTTTACTTCAACCACAGCATCCACGTGAATAAGGGGATGGGTTGTTCGGAGTGCCACGG
>JADLBG010000250.1 GCA_020847895.1 Bryobacterales bacterium | reverse complement strand
GCATGTTGAAGACGTCGAGTTCTTCGGGGGTTTTGGGTAAGTGGCGGGAGGTGTAGTGGCGGAGGAGGGTGTCGTATTCTTCCTGTTCTTCGGGGGTGAGGAAGGCGATGCGGGAGGCGGTGAGGCCGTGGGTGCGTGCGTTCCGGGAGGAGCGGGCTTTGCCTTCGGGGGTGGTGGGGCCTTGGGACTTGGCACCGTTGATGCGAGCGGCGTCGCTATGAGCTTGACTGATGGTGGACATAGGGTTGTACTCTGGCCTGGTTTTAGCACGCGGAGGTTTTAAGATTTACGGGGTGGGTTTGTAAGTGGTTGTAGGAAAAGGGAGAAATATTTGTGGATTAGTTGCGAACCAAATTTTCTCGCGGAGGCGCAGAGGGTTTAGTGTTCTTCTCGCCAGGCCATGTCCCAGAACTGGTATTCGAAGCGGGTGGATTGGAGGAAGAGGCGTTTTGCGGAGGCGCGTTGGGCGGGTGTGGCGGTGGCGGCGGCTTCATCGATGACGGATAGGACGCGGCGGACGGTTTGGGCGTACTCCTCAGTGGAGTATTGATCGATCCAGCGCTGGTAGGTATTGTCGGTGGAGCCGCGCTTTTTCAATTCCTTGCCGGCCTCCCAATAGATCCAGTAGCAGGGGAGCATGGCGGCGAGGGCTTCGGGGAAGGAGAGGCCGCGGCAGGCGTGGAAGAGGTGGTTGGTGTAGGCGCGGTTGGTGGGGGCGATGACGGCAGCGTCGATTTGGGATGGAGGGATGCCATAGGAGGAGAGGATGGCGGTGTGCATCCGGCGCTCGACCTGGACGGCTTCGACGGCATCGCGGCGGAAGGCGGCGGCCCAGGCGGGGCGGGGGGCTTTTGCGGCGAGGAGATTGAGGGCCTCGCTGAAGCGGGCGAGGTAGAGGGCATCCTGGATGAGATAGAACTGGAACTTGCGGCGGGGGAGGGAACCGTTCTGCAAACCGAGGAGGAAGGGGTGGCGCATGGTTTCGGCGAAGACGGGGGCGACGGCGGACCAGAGTTCCTCATGGAACGGGGCCGCGGCGGGCGCCCAGGGTGAGGCGGCGAGGAATAGAAAAGAGCGGCGGCGCATCAAATGAGGCGGCGCGAGGCGGTGGCGCTGACCGGGGCGGGTTCGGCTGGTTCCGGTTCCGGGGCGGGTTTTCTGGGCCGGGCATCGAGGCGGATGCGGATCTTTTCCGCCTTGCGTTTGGCGAACTTCGGGGTGTCTGGGGTGAGGCCTTCGGCTTCGACCTCGCGGTCAGTGACCTCCGAGGCGGCGGGGAGGTACTTCATGAGGTAGTTGCGAATGCGGTCGGCGACCATGCGCTGGGAGGTGTTCATGAAGAGGAAGAGGATGGTTTCGCCGGGGTCCTTCGAAACGGCCCGGTAGATGAGGGAAGGCTTTTGGAGGGTTGGGGATTTGAGTGTCTTTTCGAGTTTATTGGCGGAAGCAGCGAGCTTTGCCAAGGCGGCGGATTCGGCTTTGCCGGCTCCGATGGCAGCGAGCATGGCGGATTTTTCCCGGGGCGTGAGTTTTTCGGTGAGGAGTTGGAGAAGGAGGACGAAGTTATCGACCTGCATTTCGACGCCAAAGGGGACCAACTGGCGGGCCTTGAGGAGTTTGGCGAATCCCTGCAAGTTGAGCCTGGATCCGGTAAGGGAGGGGGAGACGGAGGCGAGGAGGCGCTCTTCGTCGAGGGCCTTGAGGACCTCGGCGGGGTTTGATTCATTGGCGGTGGCGCGCAGTTGTTCGAGCAAGGCGTGAGGGGGGATGTGCTTTTCCATTTCCGCTTCGCGGGCAGTGGCGTATTGGGCGGCGGTGCGTTCCTCGATGGAGAAGCCGAGGCGGACCTTGAGGCGGATGAGGCGCCAGAGGCGGACGGGGTCGTTGTAGAAGGAGTAGTTGGTGACGGCGCGCAGTTCGCGGCGCTCGATATCGGCGAGGCCATTGGTGGGGTCCATGAGGAGGCCGCGTGAGGCTTTGCTGAGGGAGAGGGCGATGGCGTTGATGGTGAAATCGCGGCAGAGGAGGTCCTCATACATGGTTGCGGGGGAGACATGGGGTTTCCCGCCGGCTTTGAGGTACTTTTCGGTTCTAGCCATGGCGAGAGAGACGGCGGCTCCGCGGGGGAGGAGCAGTTCGACGGACTTGCGGAGTTCGTCGGTGGAGACGATGGAGGCTCCGGTCTTGTCGGCCAACTCGCGGGCGAGTTTGAGGGCGGGGCCTTCGACGACGAAGTCGAGGTCGCGGAGGGGAAATCCTCCGAGCATGTCCCGCATGGCTCCTCCGGCGAGGAAGACTTTAGTGTTGGTGAGGTCGCAGGCGGTCTCGATGGCGGCCAGGAACCGTGCCTGCTCGCTGTTCAGATGGTTTTCCAGCATGAACATGTAGTCGCTCATGTCGTCGGTATCCTCATGCGCGCGGATGATGTGAATCGAGCGCGGCCCGCAGGCGGGTGCGGGCCACGTGGGTATAAATCTGCGTGGTGGATATATCGGCGTGGCCGAGCAAGGTCTGGAGACTGCGCAAGTCGGCTCCGCCCTCGAGCAAATGTGTGGCGAAGGTATGGCGGAGAACGTGTGGGCTCAAACCTTGGAAAATTCCTGACTGGCGTCCATAGCCGCGGAGAGATTTCCAGAAGGCCTGGCGGGTGAGAGGGCCGCCGCGGGTGGTGACAAAGAGGAAACGGCTGGCGCGACCTTTGAGCAGGGCGTGGCGGGCGTCGTGCAAGTAGCGGCGCAAGTCATGAATGGCCTCGGCTCCCATGGGAACGAGGCGCTCTTTGCTGCCTTTGCCGGTGACGGTGACCAAGCCCATCTCCAAGTTGAGGCCGGACAACTGGAGGGCACACAATTCGGAGACGCGAAGGCCGCTGGCATAGAGGAGGGAGACCATGGCCCGGTCGCGCAGGCCGTTGGGTTTGGAGGTATCTGGTTTGGTTACGAGGTTGTCGACCTGGGTGGAATTGAGGTATTTGGGGATCTTGCGGGGCTGTCTGGGAGCGGGGAGTGCAGAGGCGGGGTCCTCGTTGATGCGGCCCTCGCGGAGGAGGTAGGAATAGAGATTACGGATGGTGCTGAGGTGGCGGGCGATGGAGCGGGGTCCCAGGCCGTCGCGATACAACTGATCGAGGTAGCGTAGCAGGTGGCCGGCGTCGGGGAGGAGTCCATCAAAGGCGAGGTTGGAAAAGGTTTCGAGGCGCTGGAGGTCTCGGTCATAGGCGAGGAGGGAATTGGGGGAAAGTCCCTTCTCGATGCGGCAAAAGTCGAGGAAGGCCTCCCTGGCGGCGGAGAAAGAAGGAGAGAGAGGCATTCAGCCAATGATACAATAATCGCAAAATTGTTTTGAACAATTGAAGGCGCGGTGGTAGGCGCGGAAGACGGGAGGAAGGGTGGCCGCGGTGCCGGTGTCTACAAACAAAAAGGCGTTGATTCAGCGATTTGACAGGGAAACTCTCTACGGTTACTTGAACCCTGGAGCATTTCTTCAGGCTTCGGGAGTGGAGCTATTGAATCTGTCCGGGAACCTGCTTCTGGTACCGTATAGCGAAATCCGGATGGTTTCATTCGTGAGGGAGTTTGAAGCGCCGGATCCCGGGGAGCGGCGGCTGTTCACGACGCGGCCGAAGACGCCGGGGCTTTGGGTACGGATGAGATTCCGCGATAATGAACAAATGGACGGCTTGCTTGCCAACAATTTGCTGCTGCTCGATCCGTACGGATTTTCGGTGACGCCGCCGGACGCGTCTTCGAACAGCCAGCGGATCTTCGTACCGCGAGAGGCGTTGAAGGAGTTCCAGGTATTGGCGGTGGTGGGGAGTCCGCAGCGGCGGATGCCGACGGTGAAGGTGAAACCGGCGAAGGAACAGATGGGGCTGTTCGAACAGCCATGAGCCGATTTCGAGCGTTTGTTCCCCTGGCGGGGTTGGCGGTTGTGGGGGTGGTGTATCTTGCGGCGCTGTACATGCGGTCGACGGGCACAGAGCTTCAATTAGAGGAGGCGGTGAAGGTGGTTGGGACGGCGACTCCGGTGAGGCTGGTGGCGATCAACCCTCATGGGGTGCGAAGCGTGCGAGGGAGCCTGAGTCAAGGCGGGCACAGTTACGCGGTGTATGAAAAAGCGATTCCGGCGCGGCGTTGGAACCTGTTTCCGAAGGCTGTGAATCCGACACCAATCGAGTTCGAGGCGGGGACGGGGAAGGCGAATGGTTTGAAGGACGGGAAGGCGACGCTGCGGATAGAGGCGGTATCGAATGACTTTGCCGGGCAAACGGACACGCTGGAACTGGAGGTGGAGGTAAACAGCCGTCCGCCGGCGGTGAGCGTGGATGAGGGGCAGCATTACCTGAACCTGGGGGGATCGGAGGTGGTGGTGTTCACGGCGAGCGGGTATTGGAGTGAAGCCGGGGTACGGGTGGGGAAGTACACGTTCCGGAGTTTCGCGCTGCCGGGAGCGAAGGATGGGAACCGGCGAGTGTGCTTTTTCGCCATTCCATATGACATGCCGCGCGGGGAAGTTCCAGTGGTTTATGTCCGAAACCCGGCCGGGGCGGAGGCGACGAGCCGGTTCTGGAACAAGCTGACGTGGAAGACGTTTCGCAGGCGGAATATCGAAGTTACGGACGCATTTCTCGAGAAGATCTTCAAGGAGTTGGATCCCGGGGGGAAAGGGAATGCGGCGGCGCGGTTTGTGAAGATCAACAGCGACATGCGCAAGGCAAACGCGCAGGCGCTGTCGGAGTTGCGGCTGAAGACGGCGGACAAGATTCTGTGGCACGGGCCGTTTCTGCAACTGGCGAATTCAAGCGTGGAGGCGCAGTTTTGTGACTACCGCGATTATTTTTACCAGAGGCAGATGGTGGACCAGCAGGTGCATTTGGGGTTCGATCTGGCGGTGACGGCACACACTCCGGTGGCGGCGGCCAACGACGGGGTGGTGGTGTTTGGGGGGCCATTGGGGATTTATGGGAATGCCATTGTGACCGATCATGGTTTGGGGCTGCAAAGCCTCTATGCGCATTTGAGCGAGATCCAGGTGAAGCCTGGGGATGCGGTGAAAAAGGGCCAGATAATCGGGAAGAGCGGAGCGACGGGGCTGGCGGGGGGAGACCATTTGCATTTCAGCATGATGGTGGATGGGGTGATGGTGAATCCGGTGGAATGGTGGGATGGGCACTGGATCCACGACCGGGTTCTGGCTCCGCTCAAGATGGGGGAATAATGCAGAGGAAAGGTAGAACGCGAATTGACTTGCCCGCGTCTATGGAATGAGGCTAAGCTCGAAGCGGAAGGAGTTCTTCCATGGGAAAGACTCGGTTGGCGCTGTGGATGGCGGCGGTAGCGGTGCTGCCGCTGGCTGCGCAGCAGCGGGGGATGTACGGGGGCGTTTCGACAGGCAAGATTGTGGGCTCGTTCGATAGCACCGGATTTGCGTCCGGGTTAGGGGCAACGGTGAGCAGCCTGCCGCAAACGAACCGGGTGATTCCGCTGCAGCGCCCGGGGATTTACGCGAGTCCGGCGCGGGGTCCACGCGGCGGTTTCGGGGGAGGGGGGCGCGGCCGGACGGTGGTTGTGCCGTACGGAATTCCTTACGGGTTTGTAGGGTCGGGCTATGGCGGGGCGTACACGGGATACGATGGGGCTTCTCCGGTACAAAGCGTGGTGGAGCCGGCGCCGCAGAGTCCGACGGTGATTATCAATCAGTACTACTCGCCGGACGTAGTTCGGCCGCAGATCAAGGAGTACACGGACTTGCCGGAGGCGGTGAAGCCGAAGGGCGAGGAATCGAAGCAGCAGGCGACGGTGTATCCGCCGAGCGCGCAGGAGGAAATGCCGGCGGAGCGGGTGGTTTCGGCGACCAGGCCGACGCTGACGCTGCTTGCGTTCCGGGACAGCTCCGTGGTGGCGGTGATTGCCTACTGGGTGCAGGGGCAGGATCTGCATTACGTGACGAAGAGCTATGGGAAGAAGGTGGTAGCGCTGGAGACGCTGGACAAGGGTGTAAGCCTGCAATTGAACAGCGAGCGGGGCGTGGAGTTCACGCTCGAGTAAGGGCTGGCAGCTATCAGCTTTTCAGCGCCGACGGCCGCGGCTGGATATCGGCCAACAAAGGCATAATGGAGAGATGAAAGTTGCACTGGCGGCTGACCATGCGGGGTTTGCGCTGAAAGAGACGCTGCGCGAGGTGCTGAGCGGCGAGGGCTACGCGGTTCTGGACCTGGGTGCGCACAATGATTTGCCTTCGGACTATCCTGATTTCGCGGAACAGGTGGGGAGGGCGGTGCTGGAAGGAAGGGCAGACCGGGGATTGCTGTTGTGCGGGAGCGGGGTTGGGGCGAGCGTAGCGGCGAACAAACTGCGAGGAATCCGGGCGGGGCTGTGCCACGATACGTATTCCGCGCACCAGGGTGTGGAGCATGACGATATGAACGTGCTGGTGCTGGGGGCGCGGGTGATTGGTCCGGAACTGGCGCGGGAACTGGTGCGGGCCTTTCTGAACGCGCGGTTCGACGGAGTGGAGCGGCATGCGGCCCGGGTGCGGAAGGTGGCGCTGCTCGAGGAGCGATGCTGAGGGAGCAAGGGGCGACCTTGCTGGTGATTCTGATCCTGTTTGCGGGGACGCTGGTGCGGTCGGCGCTGGGTTTTGGGGAGGCGCTGATCGCGGTGCCGCTGCTGGCGCTGGTGCTGCCGGTGGAGGTGGCGGCTCCGACGGCGGTGCTGGTATCGATCACGATCGCGCTGGTCATTTTTGCGCAGGAGTGGCGGAGCGTTCACTACCGGAGCGCGGGGTGGCTGCTGCTTTCCACGCTGTTTGGGATTCCGGCGGGGTTATACCTGTTGAAGGCATTTCCGGCGCCGGTGGTGAAGGCCATTCTGGGGGTAGTAATCGCCGGATTCTCGCTTTATTCGCTGCGGGCGCGGAGGCGGGTGGAGTGGAAGGACGACCGGTTTGCGTGGGTGTTTGGCTGGGCGGCGGGGGTGCTGGGTGGCGCGTATGGGATGAACGGTCCGCCGCTGGTGATCTACGGGGCCCATCGGGGGTGGACTCCGGAGCGGTTCCGGGCGACGCTGCAGGCGTATTTTCTACCGGCAAGCATCGCGGGGATGGGAGGCTACTGGGCGGCGGGCTTATGGACAGCGGCGGTGAACCGCTACTATCTGATTTCCCTGCCGGCGGTATTCGGGGCGATCTTTCTGGGGCGCTATCTGCACCGGAGGCTGCCGGCGGAGAGATTTTTCCTGGTGGTGTATGTGAGCCTGATGGCGATTGGGGGCGTGCTGGTGTTTCAGGCGGCGGGAGGGTGGGGGGGATGAAGGGGTAGGGGGGAGCGGGGATTGTTTGACATCAGATTGCATTTGCAATATAATTGCAACTATGGGCAGGGGTGATGGAACGGTCTTCGGAGCGGGGATCGAGAAGATCTGCCGGGAGCACTCGCTCCCGCTGACGGCACAGCGGCGGGCGGTGCTGGAGGCGTTATGGGTGCGGCTGACGCACCCGACCGTGGATGAGATCTGGGAGGATGTGCGCCGGACCATGCCGGACATCTCCCGGACGACGGTGTACAGGATACTCGAAACTTTCACGGATCTTCGCGTGATCCGGAAAGTCCCCCACCCGGGCACGGTAGCGCGTTACGAGAGCCGAACGAGCCGGCACCATCACCTGTTGTGTTTGCAATGCGGCCGGATGGAGGATCTGGACGACGCGGCGCTCGACAAGCTGGCGCTGCCGGGCAAGGAGACTGGATTTCAGATCGAGGACTACTCGATCCAATTCCGAGGGTTGTGTTCGAAGTGCGCTCATTCACGCCAAGCCGCGAGTCCGCGTGCTCGGGCGGCGGGGAAGAAGAGTCACGCTCACAAGTGAGCCGAAATTCAGGAGGAAGCTTATGAATGAGAAGAAACTGACCACGGCGGCCGGCGCTCCGGTCGCGGACAATCAAAACACGATGACGGCGGGGCGCCGGGGTCCGGCTCTGCTGCAGGACGTATGGTTGCTCGAGAAGCTTGCCCATTTCGACCGCGAGGTGATTCCGGAACGCCGGATGCATGCGAAGGGTTCCGGCGCTTACGGGACGTTCACGGTAACCAACGACATCACGAAGTACACGAAGGCAAAGATCTTTTCGGAAGTGGGCAAGAAGACGGACATGTTCGCGCGGTTCTCGACGGTGGCGGGCGAGCGCGGGGCGGCGGACGCGGAGCGGGACATCCGGGGCTTCGCCATGAAGTTTTATACGGAACAGGGCAACTGGGACCTGGTGGGCAATAATACCCCGGTTTTCTTTCTGCGCGATCCGCTGAAATTTCCGGATCTGAACCATGCGGTGAAGCGGGATCCGAGGACGAACCTTCGCAGCGCGCGCAACAACTGGGATTTCTGGACGTCGCTGCCGGAAGCTCTGCACCAGGTGACGATCACCATGAGCGAGCGCGGCATTCCGTACTCGTACCGCCACATGCACGGATTCGGGAGCCACACGTTCAGTTTCCTGAACGGGAAGAACGAGCGCTTCTGGGTGAAATTCCACCTGGAAACGCAGCAAGGGATCAGGAACCTGACGGATGGGGAAGCAGAGGCCATCATCGGTAAAGACAGGGAGAGCCACGGGCGGGATCTGTACGAAGCCATCGGGCGCGGGGAGTATCCGCGCTGGACGATGAGGGTTCAGATCATGCCGGAGAAGGAAGCAGCGGCTTGCCCCTACAATCCCTTTGACCTGACGAAGGTGTGGTTCCACAAGGACTATCCGCTGATGGAGGTGGGCGTGATGGAGTTGAACCGGAATCCGGAGAACTATTTCGCGGAGGTGGAGCAGGCGGCGTTCAACCCGGCGAACATTGTTCCGGGGATCGGGTTTTCGCCGGACAGGATGCTGCAGGGGCGGTTGTTCAGCTATGGGGATGCGGAGCGGTACCGGCTGGGGGTGAATCACATGAGCATACCCGTGAACGCGCCGCGCTGCCCGTTCCACAGCTATCATCGGGACGGGGCGATGCGGGTGGACGGCAACAGCGGCGGCAGGCTCGGATACGAGCCGAACAGTTACGGAGAGTGGCGGCAGCAGGAGGAGTTTCTGGAGCCGCCGCTGAGCATCGCGGGCGCGGCGGACCACTGGAATCATCGGGAAGACGATGATTACTATTCGCAGCCGGGCCGGCTTTTCCGGCTGATGAAGCCGGAGCAGCGGGAAGCACTGTTCGGGAACACGGCGCGCGCGATGGGCGATGCGCCGAAGGAAGTGAAGGCGCGGCACATTCTGAACTGCTCGAAGGCCGATGCAGCCTACGGGGAGGGTGTTGCGGCGGCGTTGGGTATGGCGATGAGCGAGGCCGCGGCGGGCCGGTGATGAGAACCGGAGGGGGCATGTGATTCCATGCCCCCCAACCGGGCTCATTTGCCTTTGAGAAGGTAGGCGATGACGTCGGCGAGTTGTTCGGGGGAGAGTTCCTGGTCGAGATCCTCGGGCATTGCCGACAGGTTGGAGACGAACATCTGGCGGATTTCGGAGCGGGGGATGACATCCTTCTTGCCCTGCTCGTGGACGAGGGTGATGGTGGTGGAGGTCTGCTCGCCGATGACGCCTTCGAGGGTACCTCCGGAGACGGTATCGACGACGTAGGCTTCATACATCTGGGCGATGGAGCGGCTGGGGATGAGGATGTCGGTGAGGAGGGCGTCCGGGGTACGGTTGCGGACGGTGGCGAGATCGGGGCCGACTTCGGCTCCGGCGCCGTTGAGGCGGTGGCACTTGGAGCAGACCTTTTCGAAGGCGGCGCGGCCCTGGGCGGGATCGCCCGTGCGCTTGTCGAGGACGGACTGGTAACGCTTGAGGACTTCGTCGCGGTTGCCTGCCTTGGCGGCGAGGAGGGCGCGGGCGCGCTCGCGGAGGGCGGGATCGGTGTTCATTTGCATGCGGACGCGCTGGCGCAGGGGTAGGGACCAGGGCTGGACTTCGCCCTGATCGATGGCGTTCAGCAGCAATTGGAAGCGCTCGGGGGAGGACATCAAGGCATCGCCGGCCTGGGAGCGGATGGCAGGAGTCATGTTGCGCCAGCGGGAGAGGAGGAACTTCGCGTCTGCGGATCCTTTTTCCTTGCCCAGGGCCTGGACGGCGGCTTCCTGGACCTCTTCGGGTTCGCTGGGTTCGACGAATTTGCGGTAGAAGGCGGCGGGTTGCGGGGGTTGGGCCAGGGCGAGGAGGCGGATGGCGGCGGCGCGGCGAGGGCCGGGTTGTTTGGGGTCGGCGGCGAGCGTGGAGGATTGCTTGAGGAGGGCATCGCTGCCAGGAGGGAGGCCGGAGATGGCGAGCAGGCGCAGAGCGGCGGATTGGACTTCGCCGGCGGTGTCCGCGTAGAGTCTCAGGAGGGCAGGGTGGGGCTGAAGCTTTCCATGGCGGGAGTGGAGGCCGGAGGCGAGACCGTCGAGGACGGGTCCGCGCCACCAGGCGTTGCCGGATTCGGCCGCGTGGAGAACTTTGGCTAATTCGGGGGCTTTGCCGCGGGCACCGAGGATTGCGCCAAGCTGGCGGAAGTAAGTGGCGCGGGCGTCTGTTTTCGTACCCATGGGAATGGCGGCTTCGAGGGAGGGGAGGGCTTCGTCAGAAGAGGCGCTGAGGGCGGCCAACTGCACCCAGCGATCTTCCATGTCGCGTTCGAGCAGGCCATGGCGGACCTTGGCGGCGGCGGGTGTATGGACATCGCCGAGAGTGGCGAGCAACTGGAAGCGCACGCGGGGGTTGGCGTCCTGCTCCATTTTCAGGAGAGCGGCGGTGAGGCTCGGGTTTGGAAGGCGCATTTCGGCGAGGATGACGGCGTTTTCACGGACTCCGGCTTCGGGATCGGCGAGGGCTTTTTCGATGAGGGCGGGGTCGAGTTTGCCCAGGCCGTCGAGGGTCCAGAGGGCGTGGAGGCGGCCGAGCGGGGAGGATCCGTGGAGGGCGAGGTGCCTGAGGGGTTCGACGGCTTTTTCGCTTTTGCGGTCGACGAGGAGGCGCTGAGCGGTGCGGCGCCACCAGATGTTGGGTTTCTCGAGGTGACGGACGAGTTCTTCGTCGGAGGCTTGGCTGAGGCGCGGGAGGGGGAGGGGGTGGGCTGGAGCGCCGGTCTGGGTAAGGCGGTAGATGCGGCCGAGGTCCTTGCCGTCATAGATGTCTTTGGATTCGTAGACTTCGCGGGAGGTCCATTCGGGGTGTTCGATGACTTTGCGGTAGTAATCGATGAGGTAGAGGGCATCATCGGGGCCGATGTAGAAGTTGACAGGGCGGAACCAGTTGTCGGTGGAGGCGAGGAACTCGACGTTTTCGCGGGCGCGTTTGGCGGTGTAGGTGGCTCCGTTGGGGGTCCAGTTGTCGCGGTGGACGAGGCCGTGGACAGGTTCGGCGACAAAAGTGCCGCCGTGGAACCAGGTGATGCCACAGGCGGAGGTAAAGATGCCGGCTCCGCTGAGGAGTTCAAAGCGCGGATTTTTGACGATGGAGTAGACCTCGGCCGCGGCTCCATGATCGGAGACGTCCTGCATGGTGGAGCCGGCGAGGAGGTCGGGGTTGCGGGCGAGGTAGCGGGCGGCGAGGACTTCTTCGCGGGCGTGGTTGGAATTGTTCACGGTGAGGAGATGGCCGTAATCGTCGAAGCCGAGGCCGAACTGGGAGGTGCTGGAGGTGGTTTCGAGTTGATTGGTATCGGGGCGGAAGCGGACGTTGCGGCGCTCGTTTTTGATGGAAGGCGCGCCGGGCCGGTCGACGAAGCGGATATCGGAGCCCGTGTCGCCGAACTTCTTGGCGAATACGATGGCGGTGGCGAAGCCTTCGTGGGCGAGGTAGATCCAGTTATCGAGGCCGTAGGTGGGGGAGTTGACGGTGTGTTGGGGGTTGGTGAAGGCGAAGCCGGTGAGGATGGCTTTCTTGATGTCGGCTTTGCCGTCGCCGTTGGTGTCTTCGAGGTACCAGAGATTGGGGG
>JADLBG010000249.1 GCA_020847895.1 Bryobacterales bacterium | reverse complement strand
CGCCAATCCCAAGCGCTATGTCTGGCGGGCGAAAGGCGAGGACATTCTGCGGAAGATCGCCAAAGCGAAGGAAGCCCTCCAGGCGCAGTTAGAGTTAATCAAAGCCAATTCGGTTCCACTACACTAGCCGTCCAGTGTCCAACCCGGCCGGTACGTCCGCTTCAACCACTCATTCGCCTCCGCCATGTTCGTCACGCGGCCGGCTGCCGGATCGTACACCAGTTTCTTGCCCGCCCGGTGCGCCACCAACCCGAGCAGCATCTGCTCCATCATCGAACCCGCATAGTCGAAGTCGCAATTCGTCTTCGAACTCGTCCCGTGCGCCACATTGTTCCGCCGTCCCTTGCACGCTTCAATCCAATCCTGTTGAAACACATCCGGACGGACAGGCGCCGGCTGCCCTGCCTTTTCCGCGGCGGCTATGGCGGCTGCCGCGGTATTCGGCATTCCGATCGCCGGCGGGATATTGCCCTCCATCATCTCGACATGCGGAAAGCCGCTCGGTCCCACCTCCGCGCTCGGCAGCGCCCGCATGCCCCCCGGCATCGCTTGCGCCGTGCGTCCGCTGCCCGCGCGCGGGGGCGGTGGCGCTTGCGTCGGCTGGCCCGTGCCCATCACCAGCGGCAGCAACTCTTCCTTGCCGCGCCGCTTGTAGTACGTAAAGTCACCATCGTCGTTGTTCGGAATCACGGCGCGC
The DNA here is from genome assembly GCA_020847895.1 of Bryobacterales bacterium. Lineage (GTDB taxonomy): Bacteria > Acidobacteriota > Terriglobia > Bryobacterales > Bryobacteraceae > CADEFT01. The sequence goes on along the minus strand of JADLBG010000249.1, from coordinate 5,877 downwards.
GACGTGAAATCGGCCAGTATGCTCCCCTTCGAACCTTCAAAAATCGCCCCGTTGCCGATGCGCGAAGCATCAATGTAGTTCTTCGGCGCCTCGGGCTTCAGCCCGCCCTGGTACCACACCAGCTTTACGGGACCGCGCCACGAATTGGCCGGATGTTCGAATATCGCCTTCAGCCGCACCGGGCAGATGTTCGGATCGTACTTGTCGCTCACTTCCCAGTCGATGTCGATCTCCGTCGGCGCGCCTGCATCCACCGCGTTCCAAACCAGATCCATCGTGTGCGCGCCCATGTCGCCCATCTGCCCCACGCCGAAATCGCGATACATGTTCCAGAACAGGCAGTTCAAGCCGCTCGAGCCACCGAAATACTGCGGGGTGTAAGGATGATACGGCGATGGTCCAATCCATTGCTCATACCGCAACCCGGCCGGCGGTAGCCCTTCACCTTGCGGATACCCGGGTCGGGGCAGCTTTCGGCTGTCCCAACTGTGCACCGTCTGTAACTCGCCGATCGCGCCGTCGAGAATCAACTCCCGAATACGCGCAAAATTCGGATACGCGTGCCGCTGCGTGCCGTGCTGTGTGGCCACCTTCGCCTTCCGCTTCAGGTAGTTCGCGCGCACGGTGCGAACCTCTTCCACGCTGATGCCCAGCGGCTTTTCGCAAAACACGTGCAGGTCGCGGTTCAAAGCCCAGTTGGCGATGAAGGCATGGTGATGATCCGCCGTGCAGATAATGACAGCTTCCACGTCTTTCTGGTCCAGCAGCTTCCGCCAATCCCAATAGGTCTTCGCCTTGGGGAAAACCTCCAGCGCTTCCTTCATGCGTGGTTCGTTCACGTCGCAGATGGCCACCACGTTCTCGTTGCGCATCGTGGCGTAGTGCGCTGTCCCGCGCCCCCACACGCCAATCAGCGCGATATTCAGCCTGTTACTCGGCGCTGTCTGTCCTCGCAACATGCCGCCGCGCGGCAGCATCAGAGCGGGCGCGGCGCTTTTCAGCAAATCTCTTCTGTTCACGAAAAGGCCTCCTGGACCTGCTCAACATCTTAGCCGAGATGCAAGACCACGAATCGATGCCGCCCCTCTCCCATCCCACTCCGTTTCATGGAAGGATAGGAGTCGGATTTCCTCACTCTTGCGGGAGGCATGCATGGCTCATTCGACACGAAGAGGCTTCGTCCGGTCGCTTTCCGGCGCGGCGGCCGCAATGTCGCTGCCGGCGCAACAGCAGCGCACCCGGCCAGGCGCCATCAAAATCACCGATCTGCGGTGCGCCATCATCGGGCGGAACCCGACTGTCCGCATCGTCACCGATCAGGGCATTTCAGGCTACGGCCAGGCAGAGTCCACCAAACCCTATCTGAAGCCGATGGTGCTCTTCTACAAAGACTATCTTCTCGGCGAAGACCCCACCGACGTCCAGAACGTTCTGCTGAAGATCCGCCGCATGGGCGCGTCTAAGCCCTGGGGCTCGGCCGTGAGCGCCATCGAAATCGCTCTCTGGGACATCGCCGGCCAAGCGGCCGGAGTGCCCGTATACAAATTGCTCGGCGGCAAGATCCGCACCCGGGTTCGCGCCTATAACGGCGGCGTCCGCTTCCCCATGTCCGGCCAAACGCCTCGGGATTATGCCGAGAACATGGCCAGGATGAAGGAAGCCAAAGAGGGGTTCACCCTCATCAAGCAGGCCGTCGGTTTTCACAATCCTGCCATGATGCGCGCCATGCCCGGCGCCTGGTATGACGAACCGCGCAAAGGTCCGCCGCACTCCGATCGCGGCCTCATTACGGAGCGCGGCTTGAAGCATGTCATCGCCTGCGTGGAAGCCATGAAGAAAGTCCTGGGCGATGAGATCGGTCTTGCCCTCGACTGCGGACCGGGATGGACCGTAAAAGACGCCATCACGTTCGCCCGGGCGCTGGAACCATATCACATCACCTGGCTCGAGGACCTCATCACCGGCGACTACATGCCCTACCCCAACGCAGATGTCTTTCGCGAAGTCACCCAAAGTACTTCCGTTCCCATTCACACCGGCGAGCAGATCTATCTGCGGGAAAACTTCAAAGACCTCATCGAAAAGCGGGCTGTAGACGTTGTCGGACCTGATCCGGAAGACGTCGGCGGAATCTCCGAACTGAAATGGATCGCCGAATACGCTGATCTGCACGGCATCCTCATGGCGCCCCACGGCATTTTCGACGGTCTCTTCGGGCTCGCCGCCCATGTTCACATGGCCGCCGCACTGCCGCAGAATTACATCGCCTTCGAGTATCCGCTCGGGCAGCCGGACTGGTGGTATGAGATTGTCGAAGGGTTGCCGAACCCCATCATGAAGAAAGGGTTCATCGACGTCTGGGACCGGCCGGGCTTGGGCGTCACCTTCAATGTTCGCGCGGCGAAAGCCCGCCTGTCCGAAGAGGACCGTCACTTCTTCGACTGAGTCAGGAACGAAGTAGACATCTCGCTGTCCGTTTGGTATATAATGCGACCGCTATATCCTTAATCGCGAACAGGGCTGTCGATTCGCGCTATATGGAGCAGGGGTTATGTACACACGAGCACTGTCTTTTCTTGCGGTTACGGCAATCTGCCTAACAGGACTTGTTCCTGCCGCACGGTCTCAAACCAGCCAGGGAACCATCACTGGCACAGTCACCGATCCCACGGGCGCAGCCATTCCCGCCGTCGCCATCCGCATCACCAACGTCGAGACGGAAGTCTCCTCAACAACCTCTACCAATACTGAGGGAATCTATCGGGCGCCCTACCTCAATCCGGGCATGTACCGGATCTCCTTCGAGGGGCAGGGCTTCAAGAAACTGGTCCGATCGAATATTCAGGTCCGCTCCTCGGAGACACTCCGCGTGGATACCGTGCTCGAGGTGGGCAGCCTGGTGGAGTCCGTCGAGGTCTCCGCGTCAGCCACCCTGCTCGAAACGGAAACCTCCGCCACCGGGCATCTGGTTTCCGGAACCCAATTGATGAGCCTGCCCTCGCCCCAATTGAAAATCGAGAGCATGCTCTGGTACGTGCCCGGAGTCACTTCGCAGGCCGGCTTCGGCCATGCCGCCGGGGGGCGCTCGCGTGCCTTTAACATGGCAAACGACGGTGTTTCGGCCACCACCCCGGGCAACGGCACCCTCGGCACGGGACGCAACGTCAACCCGGCCGAGTACAACATCGAAGAGATCAAAGTGCTCACCACCACGCTTCCGGCCGAGTACGGCCATTCGGGAGGCGGTCTCATGAACATCACCTTTAAGAGCGGAACCAACCAGTTGCACTTCATGGCCGAGGAGCGCTACATGGCTCAGCCGATGATTCACCGCAACTGGCAGGATGCCGCGCGGCCCAACAACGTATTCGGATTCCACCTGATGTCGGGCAACGTCAGCGGACCTATCGTGTTGCCGAAGATCTACAACGGGCGCAACCGCACCTTCTTCCTGGTCGGCTTCCAGCGCCACCATGAGAAATCCTCCGAGAATGCCGACACCGACGTTCCAAGCCCGGCGATGCTCAACGGAGATTTCAGCTTCGGCGGAATCGGTGATCCCATCTACGACCCCGCGACGCTCGTGCGCCTCCCGGACGGGACCTACTCCCGCGCGCAGTTTCCGGGCAACCTGATTCCCAGGAACCGCTTTGATCCGGTGTTCAACAAGTTCCTGACCTTCAATCCGTATCAGCCCGAGAACAACCGCAACAACCAGACTTTCATCAACCGCACTGGCCCCCACAGCAACAATAGCGCCGACACGGTCTACCGCTCCTACCGCACGAACATGGATTTCAAGGTGGACCACTCCTTCTCCGACACCCACAAGTTCTTCGGGCGCTTCTCTGATTTCCGCAACCGCTCATTCAACGGACGCTGGCAAACGAACGTGGCGAACCCCATTTTCGACTACAACGTCGCCCCCATTCCCTTAGACCTGACACAATTGGTGCTCGCCGACACGCTGACCTTCGGCCCGAGCATGATCAACGAAATCCGCCTCGGAGGCACACGCCGGAAAAATACGCGCGATCCCGAGAGTCTGAACCAGGATTGGGCCGGCAAACTCGGCATCCCCAACGTGGGGGCGCAGACTATGCCGACCTTCCTGAACTCCAGCGGGGGAACCATCATGTTCACGTTCCCCGGCGGTTCCTCGGTGGATGTCAACGAAGCCATTAACTTTCAGGACAACTTCACAAAGATTCACGGCCGGCACACCTTCAAAATGGGCTACGAACTGATCAGAACGAGAATGAACTCTCATGTCTCGGCGACGCCTTCCGGCGTGTATTACATGGGTGGCACGGAGTTCCCCTTCCGGCCGAACACGGGCAATGCGTTCGCCTCGTTCATGCTCGGCGGCGTCGTGCAAGCGCAATATACCAACGATCTGGCCACGTGGCTCCCGCGCTGGTGGAGCCACGCCGCCTATTTCCAGGACGATTGGAAGGTCACCTCGAAGCTCACGCTGAACCTCGGGCTCCGCTGGCAATACGAGTCACCTTACAGCACCAAGTACGGACAGCAGAGCCAGTTCAGTCCTGCCGCGATTGACCCTCTCACCGGCAGAACCGGAGCATTGTTGCATCCCAAGGGTGCGCTCGCCGGCAAGGACCTGAACAACTTCCAGCCGCGCATCGGCCTCGCCTACAACTTCAGCAAGAGTTGGGTATTCCGCGGCGGGTTCAGCGTGAACACCCTCGATCTGTGGACGAACGGGATGCAGGAGAACTTCGAGGAATATCTGGCGACAGCCGTGGTCCAGCCCGCGCCTGGGAATCCCGACGTGGCCTTCTACCTGCGCAACGGTCCTCCCCCCATCCGTTTCAACGCCAACCCCGATGGCTCGGCGCCCTACCTGGGCACGAACTATGGAGGGCGCAACGCGTCTTACTTTGACCCGAACATGCGCATGCCCTACATCATGAACTGGAACTCGAGCCTCCAGTTTGAGGTCAACCCCACCCTGATGGTGGAACTCTCCTACCAGGGATCCGCCGGCGTCGGATTGCTGAACCGCTGGGACATCAACGCCATTCCGTTGAACGTCTCGAACGATCCTGCCGTACTCGACACCATCCGCCGCGCCTCGCAGAACTACAAACCCTTCCCGCAGTTCGGCGCCATCTATAACTACGGCAACTATGGACACAGCACCTTCCACGGCGGAACGCTGAAGATAGAAAAGCGCTACTCGCAGGGGCTGAGCCTCGTCTCGTTCTATACCTTCAGCAAAGCCATCGACGAATCGTCAAGCGACGGCGCGGCGTCCGGCATCACCTTCTACAACCGGCGCTTGGAGAAAGGACGCTCCGATTACGACGTCACCCACCGCTGGGTGACCTACGCTACCTACGAACTCCCGTTCGGCAAAGGCAAGAAGTGGATGCGGAGTTCCAACTGGCTGGTGAACGGAGTATTAGGCAACTGGGCCGTCAACGGCATCCAGACCATCGAAAGCGGGGCGCCGTTCAGCTTCGGCTTCACGGGCACGAACAATGTGTACCTGCCGGGTTCGAACCGCGCCGACATGGCCCCAGGCAAGACGTATGCGGATATCGAACTCGCTTGGGATCCCCATGGCCCCTGCCGGTTCCAACTCGCCTGTGCTCTTCCGTGGGCGAACATCAACGCCTTCGCTTATCCGGCGTCGTTTACCGCGGGCAACTCGGGACGCAACATACAGACTTCGCCGGGAATGTTCTGGCACCAGTTGAGCGCCACGAAAAGTTTCCTCTTCCGCGAACGTCTGAAGGGCACCCTGCGCTTCGACATCAACAATCCGTTCAAGATCTACTTCTTTAACCGGCCCGGAAACACGGTGGACTTCCGCAATCCCCAGAACTTCGGAAAGATCAACGGCAATCAGGG
>JADLBG010000248.1 GCA_020847895.1 Bryobacterales bacterium | reverse complement strand
TACATGGCCTGCACCCAGCGCAGCCTCGTCAAGGGCGAGCCCATCGAACCCCGCCGCGTCCTCATCGTCATCGGCGACGGCCATGACACCGCCAGCAAGAAGGGCCTCGAGGAAGTCGTCGAACTCGAACAGCGCAACCTCGTCACCATCTACGGCGTCAGCACCGTCGCCTTCGGATTCAGCTCCGAGGGCGAAAAAATCCTCGAACGCCTCAGCGAAGAAACCGGCGGCCGCGTCCTCTACCCCCTCCAGGGCCTTTACAAAGACGTCAGCGGCTACCTCTCCACCCCCTCCGATGAAGGTAACTTCGCCCTCAAGGTCGGCACCGGAGGCTACGCCGCCGAAATCGCCAGCGGCATCTTCCGCTCCATCGCCGCCGTCGCCGGCGAAATCACCACCCAGTACATCATCCGCTACATCCCCGACGTCGACGACCACGGCAAGGTGTTCCGCAACATCCAGGTCAAGGTCCCCAAACTCCCCAACGTCAAGATCCGCGCCCGCCGCGGCTATTATCCCGCCGCCCCCTAACCCCTTCCCCTTTTCTACCGATGCGGTATTCATAAATGTCCACCGCCACCCTCTCCACCCGCCGCGCCGAATTCTCTCTCCTTGAAGTCTGCCTCCCCGGCCGGCCCCCCATCTCCGCCGGCATCATCCTCCGCGACCCCGCCACCGGCGACTTCCGCCTCCGCCTCCGCCGCGACTGGGAATCCTTCGCCGGCGAGGAAGCCGAAGTCCTTTCCCTCCTCGCTGACGATCTCGCTTCCAAGCTCAGCGAACCCGGCGCCGAAGACTGGCTCCGCCTCTGCGAGGAGTCCTTCTCCCATACCCTCCGCCTCTCGCCCCGCGAATCCGTCCTCGCCGCCGATCTCGATAAAACCGCCGATCGCCTTTACTCCCGCCACGTCCGCCCCAATGTCCTCCCCTTCGTCACCCACCTCCCGAAATACTCCGCCCGCGTCGCCGCCGGGCGTTTCCTCGATGACAACGAAGTGGAAGCCGAAGAGTGGATCGAGATCCCCGAAAACCTCCGCCTCGACCCCGGCATGTTCATCGTCCGGATCACCGGACACTCCATGGAACCCCGCATCCCCGACGGCAGCCTCTGCGTCTTCCGCGCCCCCGTCACCGGTTCCCGCCAGGGCAAGCTCCTCCTCATCGAACGCCGCGACGTCTCCGAATCCGGCGGCCGCTACACCGTCAAACGCTATCGCAGCCAAAAAACCTCCGCCGGCGAAGAGTGGAGCCACGAAAAGATCCGCCTCGAACCCCTCAACCCCGATTTCGAAGCCTGGGAACTCGATAACGACCCCAATCTCTTCCAGGTCATCGGCGAATTCGTCCGCGTCCTCGACTAAAAAACCTGCGTCTCCGAGTCACACCACCCACCAGCCCTCAACTTCTCAAACTCCGCGATCTCTGCGTCTCTGCGCGAAAATTTGTTACCTACACCGTCCATTCAGGGCTGACCTCAAAGCTCAGCGAGAACCCGCTCCCCCAGCGCCACCAAGCAAAATCCCCTCCTCCTTCTGCTCCGTCCCCCGCGCAAGAACCCGAATTGCTGCTATCCTCGTTTCCAGTGCAGCATCTCTTTCCGAACGGCCGTCTCCTCCGCCTGGTGCAGGGAGACATCACCACCCTCCCGGCTGACGCCATCTGCAACGCCGCGAACTCCGCCCTCCGCCCCGGAGGCGGCGTCGACGGTTCCATCCACCGCGCCGGAGGTCCCGCCATCCTCCACGAACTCGACTCCATCCGCAAGAAAAACGGCGCGTGCCCTCCCGGCAGCGCCGTCGCCACCACCGCCGGCAATCTCCCCGCCACCTACGTCTTCCACGCAGTCGGTCCTGTTTACTCCGGCGGCGGCAACAGCGAATCCCAGGTCCTCGCCTCCTGCTACCGCGCCTGCCTCGCCCTCGCCGATGAGCGCAAGGTCCAACGCATCAGTTTCCCTTCCATCGGCACCGGCATTTACGGCTATCCCCTCGAGGAAGCCGCCCCCATCGCCATCGAAACCGTCGCCGAATGGCTCACTGAAAACGACACCTCCGTCAAAGAAGCAATCTTTGTCCTCTTCGATGAAACCACCCGCCGCGCCTATGAGCGCGCCCTCGCCGATGTCTGACCGGCTGCTCTTCCCCCCAATGCTAAAATAGGATTTTCCATGCAGGTATTGCAGGCTGGCGCGCACAAAATTCTGCTGCTCGAACTCGATCCCGAACTTGTGTCCAATCTCGCCAAACAGGCCGGATTCGACAGCAAGATCGCTGATACCGATCGCGCCCTCGTCCTCGAACTCTCCGCCACCGAACGCGAAGCCCCACTCCTGCTCTTCGATGCCGCCGACCCCGGCAACCTCGGCTGGTTCTCCCGCTGCCAGTTCTACGTCGATGCCCGCACCGGAGCCGTCCTCCAAACTCCGCTCCAACTCGCCAATCAGAAAGACCGCGGCGGACGCCCCCTCCCCCACACCGTCCGCGTTCAGATCATCAAGGAACTCCCTCCCAATTTCCGCCTCCCCGGCAAACAGCCCGTCACCGAACAAGTCGTCTATTCCGTCCTCTTCAACTTCCTCCAGGCCCTCACCAACGTCGGCGTCGGCGTCTGCGGAGCGGGCATTGTCCGCCCCCTCGCCGGACGCGTCGAAGCCCCCGCCGGACGCAATTGATCACCGTCTCCGTCCTCATCCCCACCCTCAACGAAGAGTCGACCATCGAGCCTCTTCTTCAGCGACTCGCCAGCGAAGCCCCCTTCGAAATCCTCGTCGCTGACGGCGGCTCCACTGACCGCACCGCCCAACTCGCCGCTCCCCACGCCGCCGTCCTCTCCTGCCCCCGCGGTCGCGGACCGCAACTCAACCATGCCGCCCGCGCCGCCCGCGGCGACGTCCTCCTCTTCCTCCACGCCGATGTCCGCCCCGCTCCATCCTCCCTGGCCGCCATCCGGCAAGCCCTCGCCGATCCCTCCGTCGCCGGCGGCAACTTCGACATCCTCTACGAAGGCAACGACACCGCCGCCCGCGTCTTCTCGTGGATCAACCGCCGCCGCTGCCGCTTCGGCATCTTCTATGGCGATTCCGGCATCTTCTGCCGCCGCCGCGTCTTCCACCACCTCGGCGGCTTTCGCGACATCCCCATCCTCGAGGATTACGAGTTCGGCCGCCGCCTCTGGAAGCATGGCCGCTTCCTCACCCTCCCTCACCCCATCCACGTCTCGGCCCGCCGCTGGCGCAAAGCCGGACTCTTCCCCACCCTCTGGGTATGGTTCTGGATTCAGGCCCTCTATCTCTCCGGCGTCTCCCCCCGGCGCCTCTCCCGCATGTACCGCGACGTCCGCTGAACGGCCCTCAGACCGCCCAGACCTCCCGCAGCACCCGCTCGAAATTCCCCCCCAGAATCAGTTCGATGTTCCGGTTCGAATACCCCCGCCTCACCAGCCCTTCCGTCAGATCGTAAATCTTCTTCGCATAATCGACCCCGTCCAGATCGTAACGCTTCGCTCGAGATACCCGCCCATCCCGCCCATTCAGGTCCACATCGCTCCCAATGCCCGCGTGCTCCACTCCCGCCGCCTTCACCAGGTGGTCCATGTGCCGCAGCACATCCTCCATCGTCACTTGCCTCGCCGCCCCCACAAACCCGCGCACCATCGTGATCCCCATCACCCCGCCCTTGGCCGCCATCCGCCGGATCGCTTCGTCCGTCTTGCACCGCGCGCTCCCCGGCGACAGCGCCCGGCAATTCGAGTGCGTAATCAGCACCGGCTTCCTTGACGCTTCCATCGCATCCAACGTCGTGCGGTCCCCGCAATGCGAGATGTCCACCGCCATCCCCACCGCGTTCATCCGCTCCACTATCTCCACGCCGTACCCGCTCAGCCCCTCATCCCGCGCGTCCGAAGAACCCCCGCCTAGCCGGTTCCCGGTGTAGGTGAGTTGCGACACCCGCTGCCCCAGACGATAAAAATAGTCCACATCCTCCACCGTCCGGAAGTGCGCCGAATTCTGCAAACCGATCAGGATCCCGATTCTCCCCTCCGCCCGCACTCTCTGGAAATCCCCCGCCTGCTCAATCCGCAGAAACTCCCCGCCGCGCGCGGCAAGAAATACGTTCCACCCCTCCACGTCCCGCAGTGACTCCCGATAGATATCGCCCTTCGTATATCCCACCGCCGGGTGGAATACGTTGATCCCCGATGCCCGCAGCCTCCGGTACTCCGCCCGCCCGAATAACCCCGGCGCCGCCTCCCAGCCCATCAGCTTCCGGTAGTCCAGCGTCAACAGCCCCAGCATGTCGATCACGGTGGAACTCCGCACCAGGTCCACCGTCCGCGCCGAATAGTCCGCCGCGCTCTGCCCAAACAGCGAATACCGGCCGCGATTCACCATCGGGGCTCCTAGGCAAAACGCAAAGCCTTTGACAACCGAGCGGCGGGAAATCATGACAGTGTGGAAACCCGCCAGTGTACCACGGCGCCGGCATCGAAGATTTGCGATGTTCGCGTGATCCATCCTCGCCAGCGCCTCGCGCTCGTTGTGGAAGCGCCCAGGATCAGACACCTCGGGCACAATCCGGCCGGATCACCGGAAATCAATTGCTCTCCGCACTGCGGGCAGGTTGGCGTCGCCCCAAAGCCCAGGAACTCGATTCCCTCACGCCTCGAATGGATTCCCCCCCACTTTCGCGAAAATACTACGAAATCGGGTTGCAACACCTATTCTAGTCCCGGCCTTTCCCCTTCTACGCCTTTCGCTCCGGGCGCTGTAACCTTCAGCACCGCGATTCCTTATTCGTGGCAGGCGAGACGGATTCGGACCGGCCGCCCGATCGAAAAACCCGAAAGGAGATGAACGCGTAAATGAAAACCCTCACGAGAACCCAAAACTACCTCCCCATGGCGGGGATGATTCTGACGGCCGCCCTGGCCCTCCCGGCGGCGGCCCAGACACAGGTACAGGTACCATTCCAGGGTACGTTCCAAGGGAATGACGCCGTCGCCCCTCCCACACTCACTCAAAGCATCACGGGAATTGGCACCCTTGTCGGCCAATTCTCATCCATTACCGTACTAACAACCGGGCCGTCGGGTGGCGCTGGGACGGGCCACTGGATCGCGGCCAATGGTGACAGCATCGATACCACAGTCGTCGGCTCGGGCGAACATGTGCCTATGTCCAAATGCCCGGTCGTGGGTGCGCAGCCTGGAGACACTTACGCTAAGGTCACCCAGACTCACACCATTACGGGTGGCACGGGCCGGTTCGCCGGAGTCCAAGGGAGCTTTACCCTTACGCTCTATCATGATGTGGTACCCCGTAGCGACGGAACGCATGGGACCTGCGGCTGGTACAGCGGGACCATGACTCCCCCCGGTGCCGCTAACTGAGATCACCCAATACTCACGCGAACAAGCGACGCGGGCAGAGGTGCTTGACACCATTCTCCAAGCGCCGGCGAGCCTCCTGTAGCACAAACGCGGGCTCGCCCGGCCTGCCCCCAATCGTTCCGCGTGGGAAACTCCTTCCTCTGCGAACTCGGCGTCTCAGCGCGAAAATACTTCTCTTGACACTTGTGACCGGTAATGGACCGCCGCGTCCCGCCTCGAACCCCATGCTTTAAGCCCAGCCAAAGCCGTTCATAGGTAAGGAGACGGGTAGGAATGCCAGAATCCACGGCTTGCGCAAAGCGAGTCCGGCCCAGAGAAATCCAGCAACATACACCGGGAAGAGGACGTGCGTTGCCAGCGGGTTCCCCACCCGGAAGTGAGTCGCAACGGCTCCACCGAGGTACGCCGCCAGGAATATTGCCCCGGCCGCCGATGTCTGTGGGAAGACGTACAACACCACACCGATGAGCAGGATTACGCCGAGCGGAAACACGCTACTCGCGGGATAGCCCAGTTTAACAGTGCCGGCCACTACCGGCGGCAATTCCATCAGCTTGCCGAGCGCGTCGAAGAGTAGAAAGGCCACTGCGATCCCGCTCAACACTCGTCCAACCCAAAGTTGGCCTGGGAAGCTCCACTCCATTGAGAATTCTCCTTCAACCCAGATTCGCCACTCGGCCTGAACCCGAACCTCGACCTGGCAGCGCCTGGCCGTGCCCACTGTCTATGCGCTCTTCAAGTCGAAGGAAGGTGTTCTGCGAGCCATAATGAGCGCGGCCATGTTTGGAGGACTGTACCAGGCGGCGATCGCAAAGTTGGAGGGCGTCTCCGACCCAGCCATTCTGATTGCTCGCACCGCGGATGTTGCACGGGCAGTTTATGAGAACGAAAGCTCGGAACTCGGTCTGCTGCGGGGGGCTTCGGCCTTCTCCTCCGGCCTTCGGAAATTGGAGAGGGAGTTCGAGGAAATGCGTTTCGAGATGCAGAAAGTACGTGTGCAACTCCTCTCCTTGCGCTCGAAACAAGCAGAGCACCTTACTCTCGAGGAAGCGCGGCGCATCCTATGGATGTACACAAGCCGGGAAATTTACCGGTGCTCGAAAGCGGCTGGTCGCCAGACCGGTATCAGGAGTGGTTGTCCCACACTTTGTTGAAGGTACTGGTGCGCGATCTGCCCTAGACGGCACACGCTAACGCTTTAATCCCGCGGTCTTTTTCGCGGGGCGCAGTTCTGGGAAGACCTACTCGAATCGCCACTTTGGCCGATTTGATGAAAGAACCATCTTTATGATCCGAATCAGCTTCTTGGGAATGCTTTCTCTGCTTTCCGCCTCATGGCCGCTGGCTTCCCCCGCGCAGGGCGCCGGAACGGTCGTCATCTCGCAGATCTACGGCGGTGGCGGCAATTCGGGCGCGAGTCTTCGCAACGATTTCGTCGAATTGTTCAACCGCGGCGACGCGGGCGTCGATATCACCGGCTGGACCGTCCAATACGCCTCCGCCTCGGGCCAGACTTGGGATCGCACGCCGCTATCGGGCACCCTGGCCCCTGGTCAGTACTACCTTGTGCGGGAAGCGCAAGGCAGCGGTGGGACACAGGCGTTGCCGGCGCCGGACGCGGTCGGCGCGATTGCCTTGAGCGCCACCTCCGGAAAAATCGCTCTGGTCCGTAGCACTACCAACCTGACGGGCTTCTCGCCGTCGAGCACGGATCTTGTGGACTTGGTCGGTTATGGGGAGGCGGGCTTCAGTCTCGGGAACCCCACGGCGTCGCTCAGCAACTCCACCTCAGCGATGCGGCGCGGTGACGGATGCACGGACACGAGAGACAATGGGGCCGATTTCATTGTCGGCCCCCCCGCGCCTCGTAACACGGAGTCCGCGCGCAACCCCTGCGTCAGCGGGCACGCACCCGATACGACCCCGCCATCCGTGATGCTCCTGCAGCCGGAAGATGGAGCCATCGTGACCGGAATGGTCACATTGTCCGCCCGTGCGACGGACAACGTGGCCGTCGTGGCGGTTCAGTTTCTCGTGGACGGAAAGCCCGCCGAGGTCGAGTCAGTCGCGTTCCCCTTTTCCCTGACCTGGGACTCAAGCAAAGTACAGGATGGCCCTCATACGCTCTCCGCGGCGGCGCGCGATGCGGCCGGAAACCGTGCCCTCTCCGCGGCCGTCACGGTCGAAGTCCGCAACGAAACACTCAAGCCGTCGACTGCGGAGCCCAAGATCACAAGTGCCGTGAACGGCGCGAGTTTCATGCCTGGCCCTGTCGCCCCCGGCGAATTGGTGACGATTTTTGGATCGGATCTGGGGCCGCCGGACCTTGTGCGTCAGGACCTCGGAGAAGGCCGAACCCCCTTCAAAACCCTTTTGGCGAACACCAGAGTGCTCTTTGACGGGGTTGCCGCTCCCGTGTTCTTCACCACATCGACTGCTGTTTCCGCGTTCGCTCCGTACTCCCTCGCCGGCCGAACTTCCGCGGAAGTGGTCGTGGAGTTTCAGAATAAGCTTTCGAATCCCATCACGCTCGACGTAGCGGGGAGCGCCCCCGGCATTTTTGCGGCTGACGCCTCCGGACGAGGCCAAGCGTGGGCCCTCAACGAGGACAACACCTCGAATGGGCCGGGCGCGGATGCGCCCAAAGGTTCGCTCATCACCTTTTACGCCACCGGGGGCGGCGCGACAAACCCGGCCGGCGATGATGGTCTGATCACGACGGATAGGCCGGCCGCGCTCAATCTGCCTGTCTCGGTCAGAATAGGCAGTGCTGATGCGCAGGTCGTGAGCGCCGGCACTACCCCTGGCGCCATTAGCGGCATGATGCAAGTGACCGCTCGCGTACCCCAGGATCTGGCATCAGGAGGCCCTCTTCCCATTGAACTGACCGTCGGCGGCGTAACCAGCCAGCCGGGCGTCTTTGTCACCGTCGAGGGCGGAGACGACAGCAAATCAGCCACAGAGTCGAAGTTGAGCGATCTTCGGACGAATCCGCGAGTGCCGCCATTGGCGGAGCTCCCAAACGATCGAATCGCCGTACCGGCGGACTGGCTGGCGCTTGTGTCCTGGAACATCCAGGTGGGAGGCGCGTCTCCGACGTCCGACACTCGCCCGCCGATGGTCAAGAGCGTCTTGAACGCCTTGTTCGGAGGCTCCTACCAACTTCTCGCCGCACAGGAAATTCCGAGCGCGGAATCCTCGGAATTCTTTCGAACGCTGTTGCCGGGCGGATCCGCCATGTGGCAGGCCTCGTTCTTCGACAGCACGGACTCGATGGACAACGGCCTCTATTACCAAGCCGGCGTGAAGCTTCGGGACGCGGCACCCCTCTTCGTGATCGGTGACCGCGATGAAGCCGGCCGATACCTCCCCGATACTAACAAAGCCGTTCATCCCCCGCAGGTAGCGCAATTCGAAGCGGGCAATTTCGATTTCACGGTGATCACCCTCCATCTCACGTTCGCCGGCGGCGACACAGCGGCCTCGACCGCGGAGTTCAGCCACCTGCTCGATTACCTCGACTGGTATTTTCAGCAGCCCGGCCATGACCCGGACGTGATCGTCTGCGGCGACTTCAATACGCCTTCAGCCTTGAGCGGCGACACTGGCCGGGATGGGTTGACCCTCGATTCGGTCCTGGGCGCTGATCCGCGCTTCCAAACGGGCGAACGGCGTTTCGTGGTCACGGTGCATGAGCCAACGTCTCGGCGGCCGGCGGCGAGCGGAGGCGGCCCGGCCAACAACTACGACCATTGCGTTCTCTCGGCGGACACGATGGAGGAGTTCATCCAGGCGCGGCGGGTGGACACGACCATACTCACCGATCATCCCGACGATCCGGAGCAGCGCCTGACGTCAGATCATTTTCCGATGGTGAGTTTGTTCCGGACACAAGGACCAGGTGTCATCCTCGACCATCGCCCTACCATCAGACCAAGTCACGCTGTGGCGTCGCCGCGATGATCCTTGGCTCCAGCCAGTTCGAAAATGCTTGCCGTGAAGTCAATTTTCGCCGCGATTATTGGGGGTGCGGCGAAGGTGAGCAAAATCGCGATGGAATCGGGTCTGCTCCGCGGAATAGCCGCCCGCCGCTACGGAAAGAAACTCGCGAATCCACAGGCCTGCGCCGAGCCACGGAGCCGCGAACGTCCAACACCCCAATGGACCGCCGCCATTCCCCGGATGTATCATACGGTGGGTCCCAAACAAACCCGCTTCCCCCTCGAATAGGAGTGCCCATGGAAAAACCTACACGCCGCAACTGGCTGCAAGGCG
>JADLBG010000247.1 GCA_020847895.1 Bryobacterales bacterium | reverse complement strand
GCCGAGGCAAGACGGATTCCAGGCGGGTCATCGAATCCACAACCTGCGACTGCCACCCGCTCAGTTCCTGGCTCATCAGGACCGGCATGGCGTCCATCAGATGCGTACGGCCGTTCTTCACCACGTTCCGCAGCGTCTCTGATTTCCGCTCGATGGTGGAACCCAGATGTGCGAGCGCCGGCAGCAGACGCCGCGTCAACTCGAGGGCGGCGCTCAAGTGAATCACCGTGGGGATGACGTCATTGCTGCTCTGGCCGCGATTGACGTGATCGTTCGGATGCACGGGAACGCCAAGGCGGCGCGAGGCGAGGGTGGCGATTACTTCATTGGCGTTCATGTTGGTGCTGGTGCCCGATCCTGTTTGAAACACATCCACGGGAAAATGCCTGTCATGCCCGCCGGCGGCCACTTCCTCCGCCGCGGACTCAATAGCCTGGGCCACCGCGCCATCAAGCACCCCGAGTTCCCGGTTCACCTTTGCAGCCGCGGCCTTCACCAATCCCAAAGCTTCCAGGAAGGCGCGGGGAAAGCGCTGGCCGCTGATAGGAAAATTGAGGACTGCGCGCTGCGTTTGAGCCCCGTAGAGGGCGTCGAAAGGCACCGCCACTTCGCCGAGACTGTCATGTTCCATTCGAAACCGTTGCTGTTCCATGCCTCCAGTGTAGGTTCGCGCGTGGTGCGGATATAATGAATTTGTTGACGTATTGCATGGTTCACTGCTGAGGGTGCGGCCCGGCAAGCGGGAACGCGCCCGAACCGGGATTCGCTGGAGGGTGCGATGCGACCGGTATCTGTCTGGGAAATCTGTTTGCGTCTGGCTCTGTCCATCATCATCGCCGCCGGAATTGTGTTCGGCAGCGCCCGTTTACCGCATGTCAACGCCACCACGATCGCTTTGATTCTTGTGCTGGTGATCGTGGGCCTGGCCTCCGCTTTCGGATGGGCTGAGGCGTTAGCGGCCGCGCTGACCGCCGGCTTCGGTTTCACCTATTGGCTCCTATCCCCGCCATACAGCGCCGCAGTGTCTGAACCGCAGCACCTGGTGGCGCTGACAGCCTTCCTGCTCACGGCCGTCTGTACTGGACAGCTTTCGGCGCTTGCCAAACGACGGTCCCTCGAAGCCCTCTCCCGGCGAAAGGAAATGGAACAGGTGTTTCGTTTGGGAAGTGCGCTCATGGAACAGCAAAATCTGACAGGCGCGTTGCGGACCGCGGCGGAAAAGATAGTGGAGATCTTTGGAGTCAGCGGCGCGGCGGTGCATTACTGCGCCGCTCACACCACGCTCCACGCCGGACCCGAAGGAACCCTCATCCCAGATCTCAGATTGTGCGAGGCCGCCGCCGGCGACGGATTGCTCTCCCAACCGGAATCAAACCTTCTCTTCCTGCCGCTGCGCTTCGGCGAGCAACGGCTGGGAAGCATCGGAATCAAGGGAGCGATCACGGAACTGCTCGCAACGGCCATTGCCGATCGCACCGCGAGCGGACTGGCAAGGATGATTGCTACCGAAGAAGCCCGCCGCGCTTATGCCAGACGAAAGGAGGAGCAACTGCGCGCTTCCGTCCTGGACGCCCTGGCCCATGAAATCAAGACACCACTCTCGACAATCAAAATTGCCGTCACGACACTACGATCACCCTGTTCCACCAACGGATTGGATCGGGCGGAGCTACTGCAGATTATCGATCAGGAAGTCGAGCGGCTCAATCTTTGGGTGGACGAAGCGCTGGACACCGCGCTTGGCAAGGAGCAGAACCTACGGCCGAAAACAGAACCGCAAGACGTGGCGAAGCTCATCGCGGAGACGGTGAAAGAATGCGCTCCCATCCTGCGGAACCGTCAAGTGGAATTGCGTGGAATACATACTTTGCCGGAGGCGGAACTCGATACAGGCATGGTGAAGCACGTCCTGCGCCAGTTGCTCGACAATGCAGTCAAGTACTCACCGGAGGCAACTCCGGTCATCGTATCGTCCGAAGTGAATTGCGGCAGTATCGTGATCAGCGTTGTAGATAATGGCATTGGAGTCCCGGAACCGGAACGGTCCCAGGTATTCAACCACGGCTATAGAGGCGCGAAGGCTCGTTCCCTTGCTGAGGGAAATGGCCTGGGCTTGGCGAGCGCGAAGTGCATCACGGAGGCGCTTGGAGGCGTCATCTGGGTGACCTCCGGCCCTTCGGGCGGCGCCGCTTTCCATCTGTCTTTCCCACTCGCGCATGGGCCGCTCGCGCATGGAATGAATGCATGAACAATCTGAAGATTCTGATCGTAGACGACGATTCGCAGGCTCGCCGGGTGTTACGGGCTGCCCTCGTGGCGCGGGGCTACGAAGTGGATGATGCCTGGAACGGCGAAGAGGCGCTGCGAAAGGTTCGCGAGCACCCGCCCGACCTGGTGCTGCTGGATCTCAACCTGCCGGACCTGAGCGGTCTCGAGATTTGCCGCGGTATTCGCGACAGTTCCGAGGTTTCCGTTATTGTAGTATCGGTGAAACGGGCGGAATTCGAAAAAGTTGCGGCGCTCGAGGCCGGCGCCGATGACTACCTCACCAAGCCGTTCGGCGTGGAAGAACTGGTAGCGCGCATCCGGGCCGTGGCTAGGCGTAGTTCAGTGCGCAAGAGCCCCAGAGTTCTGTCGCTCGAGGCGACGCGGATTGATTTTGAAACGCACGAAGTGATTGGCCGGGATGCGAAAGTGCACCTTACCGCAAAAGAGTTCGCCATTCTGCGCTACCTGGTTTCGAATGCCGGCAAAGTGGTTTCCCATCGCCGCCTGCTTCAGGCGGTTTGGGGCCCGGATTACGGCAACGAAGTGGAATACCTGCGCGTGTTCATCAACCAGTTGCGGAAGAAGATCGAGCCCGATCCCTCCAACCCGCGTTACATTCTCACCGAACCCTCGGAAGGCTACAGTTTCGCCGTTTCTCCGGAAGCCTCAGGAAATCCATAATACGATCTTTATCATTTCTTAACGGACCCTGATTATAGTAGATCGTTGCGAGGCCAGTCCGCACCTGGCGCGGGGTACGCTGTTGGCTGCAATCCTCATAGTTGATGACGAGCCGCGATTCCGTAAGGCTGTCCAGATCGCCTTGCATCTGGCCGGCCACGAAACCCGGCAAGCAACCAGCGGCGAGGAAGCTCTGCTGGCCATGCGAGAGCACCCGGCCGATGTTGTGCTGCTGGATTTGAACATGCCGGGAATTGGGGGAATTCAAGCGTGCAAGGCGATGCGGCGGGATTTCGAGGCGGTGGCAATCATTGTCGTCTCGCTCAGGGGATTGGAGCAAGACAACTCCGCTGCGCTTCAGGCGGGGGCCGATCTGTGCCTGACCAAGCCCTTCAGCATGGAGGTGCTGCTGGCGAACATCGAAATTGTTCTTCACAAGCGCGGCGGAACGGCACCGTATTGAGTTACTCGCGAGGAAGCCGGCCGAGCATGTGGGCAGCGGATTCCCGGGTGCGCGTGTCGGGGATTCTCTCCACGGCGTCCCTCAGCATCCTCACGTTCAGCATGAATTCCAACGGCATTCCCCCCAAGAAGGAAATGCGGGCGCTTTGGACATGTTCGAGCGCACTCGCCGTCTGCGCGGAAAACGGCGAATGGTCGAGCAGGCTCGCCGTTTCATCGAGAGTGGAAAGGGCGTCTTCCAGCAGATCTACCATCTCATAACTCCTCTACCGTGATGATGATCGACGGTAGGAACATGATTCAGAGACGGCATAAAGAAAGCTATAACGCGCGCTTTATCTTTTCCTTATGAACTGAATTTTACAATCAGGAAGACCTGGGATCACGATTTGGCACAGATCTTCCATCGTAGCGCAAACAGCCTGGCAAACATCACAATCGCCGCCGTAGTGCTGGGAATCGGCGGGCTGCTGTGGGCCTCCTACAGGATCGATCAGGGCTCGTACATCACCGATGTCGGCATCGCGCGCCAGCAACCCGTTCCCTTCAGCCATAAGCACCACGTCACTGACGATGGTATCGATTGCCGCTACTGCCACACTTCCGTCGAGGTTTCTCCCTTCGCCGGATTACCGCCCACCGCGACCTGCATGAACTGCCATTCGCAAATCTGGACCAACGCCGAGATGCTGGAACCGGTTCGGGCCAGTTACCGTACAGGGCAATCTCTCCAATGGACGCGTGTCTATGACTTGCCGGATTTCGTCTATTTCAATCACAGCATCCATGTCTACAAGGGAATCGGGTGCTCCACCTGTCACGGGCGCGTGGATCTGATGCCGCTCACCTACAAGGTCAACACGCTTTACATGCAGTGGTGCGTGGAATGCCATCGCAACCCGGCAAAGTACGTTCGGCCAAGGGAGGAAGTATTCAATATGACATACCAGGCTCCAGGCAACCAGATGGAGTTAGGCCGCCGCCTGATGGCTGAATACAAAGTTCAAAGCCTCACTGATTGCGTGACGTGCCATCGATAAATCATGGGAACACACATCAATTTCGACGAGTTACGGCGCAGGTTGACGGAAGGATCGGAGTCGCGGTACTGGCGCAGTTTTGAGGAAGTGGCGGATACGCCCGAGTTCCGTGCCTTCGTCGAGGATGAATTCCCAAACCGTACTCCCGATTGGAACAGTCCTTCGTCCCGCCGCCGATTCCTCACTCTGATGGGAGCATCGCTGGCCTTCGCCGGCGCCTCAGCCTGTACGAAACAGCCCAAGGAAGTAATTGTGCCCTATGTGCGGCAACCCGAGGAGTACGTACCGGGTAAGGCCATGTTCTATGCCTCGGCCTTTTGCCGCGCGGGTATCGCCAAGGGCGTGCTGGTGGAGAGCCACCTGGGAAGGCCCACCAAGATCGAAGGCAATCCGGACCATCCCGAGAGTCTCGGCGCCACCGATATAGACATGCAGGCCAGCGTGCTGACGCTCTATGATCCCGACCGTTCCCAAACGGTGACGCATGACGGCGGAATCAGCGTCTGGGGTTCGATGATCACGGCGCTGGCGAGCGCGCGGGAGGAGGCGGGCCTGAAGAAAGGCGCAGGCTTCCGCATTCTCACGGGCACGGTCACCTCTCCAACACTGGCGGCGCAGATTCAGGAGTTCCTCACCGCGTTTCCGGAAGCCAGATGGCACCAGTGGGAGCCCTGCGGCGCACTGGCGGAATATAAGGGTTCAGTAGCCGCCTTTGGCGCACCGCTAAACACGCTCTACCACTTCGACCGCGCAAGCCGGATCGTCTCCCTTGACGCGGATTTTCTCTATTGGACGACGCCGGGCAGTCTGCGCTACATGCGCGACTATTCCACCAGGCGCCGCAAGGCGGCCGAGAGCGGCACGGCGGAGGCGCCCCGGTTGTACGTGGCCGAGAGCGCACCCTCGATAACCGGCGGCATGGCGGAACACCGCTTCCGCATGCGCGCGGGCGAGGTGGAAGCCTTTGCCGCGGCCCTGGCGCGCGAACTGAAGATGGACGCGCCCGGCGGCGCCCACCCCGTGAGCAGCGTGGCCGCGGTCGCCAAGGATCTCGACTCCCACCGTGGCGCGGGCATCGTGATTGCCGGCGCTTTTCAGCCGCCGCGCGTGCATGCCATTGCTCATGCCATGAATCAGGTGCTGGGCAATGCGGGCCAGACCGTGACCTACACCGATCGTGTGGAGGCGAATCCGGCCGATCAATTGGCGTCCCTGACGGAGTTGGTCCAGGACATGCGCAGCGGCGCCGTGAGCGCCCTGCTCATCCTGGGGGGCAACCCGGTCTACGATGCGCCCGCCGACCTTGGATTTCTCAGCGCGATGCAGAAAGTGAAGACGCGCTTCCACGCGGGCCTGTACAGTAACGAGACTGCGGCATGGTGCCAGTGGCATGTGCCGGAGGCCCACTATCTCGAGTCCTGGAGCGATGCGCGCGCATGGGACGGCACGGTCTCCATCATCCAACCACTGATCGAGCCAATCTACGGCGGCAAGACGTTCCATGACGTCATGAACGTGCTGCTGAACCATGGCGACCGGTCCTCGCACGATACTGTCAGCGGCTATTGGCGGGCGCGGCGCGGCACGCCGGATTTCGATGACTACTGGCAGATTTCCCTGCACGACGGCGTGATGGCGGGCACCGCATTCCCGGAGAAGACACCGCCCGCGGCGAAGATCCCCGCTCCCTCGCCGGCACCGGCACGGGGCCTGGAAGTCGTCTTCCGTCCCGACCCCACAATCGGAGATGGCGCGTTTTCCAACAACTCCTGGCTTCAGGAACTTCCCAAGCAACAGAACACCATGACCTGGGATAACGCGGTGTGGATGTCGCCCAAGACCGCGCAGAGTCTCCAGACCAACACCGGGGACATTGTGCAACTCACGCTGGACGGACGGTCCGTAAAAGGACCGGTGTGGGTGCAGGCCGGACAGGCGGATGATTCCATCACCATCCATTTCGGATACGGCCGGACACGCGCGGGCCGCGTCGCCAATCGCATCGGATTCAACGCCTACGCGCTGCGGACGGGCAGCGCTCCGTGGCATTCCCCGGGTGTCGCGGTTTCCCGCGTATCGGGCGGCTATTCATTTGCCACCCGCCAGATTGCCCAAACCATGGAGGAGCGAGATCCCTTCCGTGTGGCCACCTTCGGCGAATATCACAAGGATCCCGGGTTCGCGCGGCCGGAAGAGAAGCGTGTCGAAGAGCAGACCACGCTGTTCCCGATCCTGGAGTACCGCGGCTACAAGTGGGGCATGTCCATCGATCTCACGGCGTGCACCGGTTGCGAGGCGTGCATGGTGGCGTGCCAGGCGGAGAACAATATCGCCATCGTGGGGAAAGAGGAGGTGGCGAAGGGGCGCCACATGAACTGGATTCGCGTGGACCGCTACTTCTCGGGCCCCCTGGACGACCCCGAAATCTACTACCAGCCCGTGCCGTGCATGCACTGCGAGTATGCGCACTGCGAACTGGTGTGTCCGGTGGCCGCCACCGTGCATAGCGCGGAAGGCCTGAATGAAATGGTTTACAACCGCTGCGTGGGCACGCGGTATTGCTCGAATAACTGTCCCTATAAGGTACGCAGGTTCAATTTTTATCTTTACTCCGATTGGAATACACGAAGCCTGTATGGCGTCCGCAATCCCGACGTGACCGTGCGCAGCCGCGGCGTGATGGAGAAATGCAGTTACTGCATTCAGCGTATCAGCCGCGCCAAGATCGATGCCGAAAAGCAGGACCGCCAGGTGAGGGACGGAGAAATCCTCACCGCCTGCCAGCAGGCTTGTCCGGCGCAGGCCATCGTGTTTGGCGATCTCAACGACCCCAAGAGCGAACTGACGCGGCGGGCCGGTCAAAAACGCAAGTACGCGCTGCTCGAAGAACTCAACACCCGTCCGCGCACCACCTACCTGGCCCGTTTGCGCAATCCGAATCCGGACTTGGAGAAAGGGTGAGCCATTGGATACTGAGCAACCAACCACAACCGCAGCCGGCATAGACCCCGGTCCAACGAAAGTCCTGGGGCCCGGCCACGACTACGGCACCGTCACGGACAAGATTGGCGGCGTGGTATTCATGCCCCTTACGAAAACGCCGCGACAACTGTTCATCGGGTTTGCGTGCGGCTTCGTGCTGGCCAATGTATTCCTGCTGGCGATCACCTGGTTGTTCATTCGCGGCGTGGGAATCTGGGGCATCCGCATACCAATTGCATGGGGATTCGCAATTGTCAATTTCGTGTGGTGGATCGGAATCGGCCATGCGGGAACGCTTATCTCGGCCATCCTGCTGCTGCTGAAGCAGGACTGGCGCACTTCCATCAATCGCTTCTCTGAAGCCATGACGCTGTTTGCCGTAGCCTGCGCAGCCATGTTCCCCATTCTGCACCTCGGCCGCCCATGGCTCGCCTACTGGCTGCTGCCTTATCCCAGCACCATGTGGCTTTGGCCCCAGCCCCGCAGCCCGCTTATCTGGGATGTGTTCGCCGTGTCCACCTATGCAACGGTCTCGCTCCTGTTCTGGTTCACGGGTCTGATTCCCGATCTCGCCACCATGCGAGACAAGGCGAGAGGCCCGGTGGCGCGCGCTATCTACGGTCTGCTGGCAATGGGATGGCGCGGATCAGCGCGTCACTGGTCGCGCTACCAGAAAGCGTATCTCCTGTTGGCCGGGCTCTCCACGCCGCTCGTCGTCTCCGTGCACTCCGTGGTGAGCTTTGACTTCGCGATTGCCATCCTGCCCGGCTGGCACACGACGATCTTTCCGCCTTACTTCGTTGCCGGAGCCATTTACTCGGGATTCGCCATGGTGCTTTCACTCGCCATCCCCGTGCGCCGCTGGTATCACCTGGAAGACCTCATTACCATGCGCCACATCGAGTGCATGGCCAAGGTGATGCTGGGCACAGGCCTGATCGTTGCCTATGGCTACGGCATGGAAGCCTTCATCGCCTGGTACAGCGGGAATCAATATGAGCGCTTCATGTACATGAACCGCGCCTGGCTCGGCCATTATTGGTGGACCTTCGTCCTCCTGATCCTCTGCAACATTCTCATCCCCCAGGCCCTCTGGTCGCACCGCGTGCGCATGAGCGTCCGAGCGGTGTTCGCTATTTCCCTGGTCGTGAATGTGGGTATGTGGCTCGAGCGCTTCGTGATCGTCGTCACCAGCCTGGAGCGTGATTTTCTGCCATCGAGTTGGAATCGCTACTACCCCAGCGTATGGGATTGGGCCACTTACTTCGGAACCATCGGCGTCTTCCTTAGCCTGATGTTTCTCTTCATACGCGGATTGCCCGCGATCTCTATTTTCGAAATGCGCGAGGTGGTGCATCACTTAGTCCACCCCGAGGAACCGAGTCCTGCCCATGGAGATTGAGTACGAAGGACAAAGCGGCCTTTACGGG
>JADLBG010000246.1 GCA_020847895.1 Bryobacterales bacterium | reverse complement strand
TGCCCACTCCGTCCGCCGTTTCCCCGATTCGGCTTGAGAAAGGTCCCTCACATCGCAAGCAACGTGTGCCGCTGTATTTGCTGACATGGGGTCCCGTTCCAGGCTAGCCGCGCGCGCCTACCGCCAGTCGCGCGTCCTCCCGCAGGGCTTCGGCCTTGTCGGTCAATTCCCACGTGAACCCTTCTTCGTTGCGTCCGAAATGCCCGAATGCCGCCGTCGCGCGGTAGATCGGCCTCCGCAAGCGCAGGTGCTCGATGATAGCCCTCGGCGTCAGCGGGAAGTTCGCCCGCACAATCTCGGTCATCCGGTCCTCGTCCACCACACCCGTGCCGAACGAGTTCACCATCACCGAAACCGGGTTCGCCACGCCAATGGCGTATGCCAACTGCACTTCGCAGCGCTTGGCCAGCCCCGCCGCTACCAGGTTCTTCGCGATATACCGTGCCATGTAGCATGCCGAGCGGTCCACCTTTGTCGGATCCTTGCCCGAAAACGCCCCGCCTCCGTGCCTTCCCATGCCGCCGTAAGTATCGACAATAATCTTGCGTCCCGTCAGCCCCGTGTCTCCGTGGGGTCCCCCGATCACGAAGCGGCCCGTCGGGTTGATGTGGTACTTCGTTTCCTCGTCCACCATGTCCGCCGGCAACACCGGATCGATGATATGTTTCTTCACCTGCGACCGCAGATCGTCGGTCGAAATGGAATCGTGGTGCTGCGTGCTGATGACCACCGCATCAATGCGCGCCGGCCGCCCGTTCACGTATTCCACGCTCACCTGCGATTTGCCATCGGGCCGCAGAAAATCCACAATCCCCTTCCGCCGTGCTTCGCTCAACCGCCGCACCAGTTTGTGAGCCAGCGTGATGGGCAGCGGCATCAGTTCTTCAGTCTCGTCGCAGGCGTAGCCGAACATAAGACCCTGATCGCCGGCCCCGCCCGTATCCACGCCCATCGCGATATCCGGAGACTGGCTCTGAATCGTGTTCAACACCCCGCAAGTCTTCGCGTCAAACCCGTAGGCAGCGTCCGTGTAACCAATATCCGCTATCACCGAACGAGCCAGCTTTGGTACATCCACATAGGTGGTGGTTGTGATTTCACCCGCAACCACGCAGATCCCCGTTGTCACCAGCACTTCGCAGGCCACCCGGCCAGTCGGATCGGCGGCCATCACCGCATCCAGAACTGCGTCCGAAATCTGGTCCGCCATCTTGTCCGGATGTCCCTCGGTAACGGACTCCGACGTGAAAATATGTCTCATACCGTCTGACACTACTACTCCTCCTCGAGGTTTGGTTTATCGCGGATCGCGCGATCGCCCCGCTTGCCCCAGAGGGGCTCCAACTGAAGGGTTTGGGGAACTGCCGAATTTTAGGCAGGCGGCCTCCGCACACGCAAAAGCCCAATGCACCAGTGTAACGGAGTCCCTATGGCGCGTCAACGGGCCTGCCGGAAGGCCTCTCGCAGCCCACAAGACAAATGGGGCGACTCGGAAAGGAGCCGCCCCAAGAGAAAGGAGACAGAAGAAACTTACAGCCGGGTGCGCATCTTGCGCCATGCAAGCAGCCCGGCCAGAGCAAGACCTGATAGTGCAAACGTAGCCGGTTCGGGACTATCCAGAGAGCCGGGACCGGGACCACTCAAACCCTGTTGTGAGAGCATCTGAATGAAAAACCGCGCATTGTTGCTATTCAACGAGCCCGCCCCGTTCGACGCAAACTCTTCACCGAAAACGTACACTTTCCCGAGTTGAAAGGAATCCACCCTTAGACCATTCGCTACCTGGTAGAAAGGATTCGACGTTGTGTTCGCCATCAACGCATTCCCGCCGCTCAAGTTGTAGCCCTGGAAGAAGCCCATGCCTCCCGACAGACCGGAAGAGGCCGGATCATTCGACGCAAAGGTCCCTGAAGAAAAGCCCTGGGTCAGGGACCCGAATGTCGTGTTCGTCACCTGTATCGTGGTTCCCGAAGCTCCGTTCCCTAGCGTTGTCAGGACCGTATTGGCAATGGAAACCGTGGAAGTCCCGCCGCCCGCACTCGGATCCGGGTCCGCAAACAACAGCAGAATGCCGCCGGCATGAACCCAACTCACCAGGGTGTTCAACTCGTTCCCAGTCAACGCCACCGTCGGATTCGAAATGATGAAGTAGTTGTTGTTCGAGAGGTTGATGCCGGTTATGGCTTCCGGGTTCTCTACCGTGTGGCTTTGAGGCGCCGCCGTTGCCTTCGCATAGATCGTGCTGAAGTTTCCGCTGCTCGCCCAGACCTGATTGGCTGTGTTACTCGCCCATTGGCCTATCGTCGCGGCTTCGCCAATCCCAGCGGCCAGGCACACCAACGCGATGGTTAGCAGCATCCGCTTCCCACCTGGAGCCTCGCTCCTGTTGAACATCGAATAACCTCCGAGCCCTTCGTGTTCGCAGTTTTCTCGAGTCTTTTGCGGCTTCGGTGACAGAAGCCCAATATTACATCCCGAGTATATCATGGAAATCCCAGACTGCAAGGAAAACATTGCCTGATGCGATAACCTTATTTTCCATATAGTTAACCCCTCACACTCCCCTCGTTCATCGTCCGCCCCCTACCGGAACTTTAATTCCGCACCCCTCCGCCAGCATCGCACCCCAATGGTACCCCGCCCCAAACGCCGCGAAACATACTTTATGCCCCGCCTCGAACCCCGTCTCCTTTCCCCATTCCGCCGCCGCGATCAGCATCGATGCCGACGACGTATTCGCATACCTCGCGATATTCGTGTAAAATTGCTCCCGTTCCACCCCGATCGCGTCCGCCACCCGGTCCATCAGATTCTGGTTCGCCTGGTGCATTATGTACACGTCCACATCCTGTGCCGCCACCCCGTGCTCTTCCAGCACCTGAAGAATCACCCGCGGCAACTTCCGGCTGGCGTGCAGAATCACACTTCGCCCATTCATCGCCAGTCCAGCCCCAAACTCTAGCCGCAGATCCTCGGCGAACGCCCCATCTGTCGCCATTCGCGAACCGATAATACGCGCCTTCCCTTCCTCCGGATGCACCAGACACGCCCCCGCTCCGTCCCCGAACAGCACCGATATCCCCGCCTCCAGCGGGTCACGCATGGCGATCCGGGACATCACTTCCGCGGCCACTACCAGCACCGGTCCGCGCTTTTCCGCCATGTCGTCCGCCATCGCCATCGCAAAGAGGCTTCCCGCGCTCGCAATCGGGATATCCACCGCCGGCGTCTCGTCTAGTCCAAGCCGCTTGGCCACCTGGCTCGCCGGCCCCGGAAACTGCCGCGCCGGCGTCCCGCTCGATACCAGGATCAGCCCCAGTTCCGATGCCTCCATCCCGGCCCGTGCCAGGCAATCCGTGGCCGCTTCCCAGGCTAAATCGATAACTGTAGTCCCCTCGCCCACATAACGCCGCTCCTCGATTCCCGATACGTTGCGGATCCAATCCGCCGTCCGTCCCACCTGCCCAGACAGTTCTTCGTTTGTCACCACCCGCGCCGGCAACGCGGCTCCGAAATTCACAATGTATCCCACTTCTATTGCAGGCTTTCCAGGTAGCTCTCAATCCGCTCGATGGTGTCGAACTTCCGCGGATTCAAATCCGAATCCGGAATCTTCACCCCAAAAGCCGCTTCGAGTTCACTCACCATGTCCGGC
>JADLBG010000245.1 GCA_020847895.1 Bryobacterales bacterium | reverse complement strand
TAGCGGCGTCCCGGCAGAAACGCCGTAGAGACATCTTCGAAGAGGATTTTCGCGCCGAAGCGCATGGAAACATTACTTACGGAAATCACGGATGCAATAAGAGCGGCCGGCGCGACGGCCGGCCGGAGGTTGAAGGAATTGTTTGGGAAATCTTACCAGCGGGGCTCACGCCGCTGACGGTAGCCGCCGCCGCCACCGCCGCCACCGCTGCGGCGCTCGGTCTTGGGACGGGCTTCGTTCACGTTGATGGCGCGTCCACCCATCGAGTAGCCATTCAAGGCCGTGATGGCCCGGTTTGCTTCACTGGAATCGGCCATTTCGACGAAAGCGAAGCCGCGCGAGCGGCCGGTATCGCGGTCGGTGATGATGCTCACGCGTTCCACGGTTCCATGTTGTTCAAATAGCGAGCGGATCGAGTCTTCGGTAGCGCCGAAATCCAGATTGCCTACGAAAATATTGGTCATTCTTCTCCTTACGATTTGACGCAGGCACTACGGGTCAGGAACGAATCTCAACCGGGTCTTGCGGAGCGATCAAATGCTTTTTCAGTATACCAGATTCCAGAAAGTACTATCCCGGCATAAAAAAGCAGACGGTCAGGCGCTCCAGGAATCGGGCCGCGCGCTCATGGAAGCCGGGGCCGAGCCTAGGCCCGAGGTTGCCAAAGGCGCCCGTCGCATTCCGGGCAAATGAAGAAGCGAGCGGGTAAATGCGAGGATCGGCGTTTGACGCATACGCCGGTCCGGCGATATCGGGCCGGTGCAGTCCGATGAACCGTGAGTGAGTTGTCGCGCCCGGAGGTAATATTGATGGCGACGCCGCTGCGAATGGGATCGACAGGCATGTCAGATGGCGCCATAACCTGGCGGCGGCTGGAACCCTCCGGTCTCGAGCGCCAGCAACCGGGCAAATTCCATGGTGGTCGAATCCTCCAGATACGGACCCATGATTTGCAGCCCTACGGGCAATCCGCCGCGGCTCAACCCCGCCGGGGCAGTGGTAGCCGGGCAACCTGTCAATGTGGCGGGGCAGATGTAGGTGACGAGGTTCCAGAACGGGTAAACGGCTCCTTCGGGCGTGTGAAGCATGCGTGCATCGGGGTGAGTGTGGTCGTGCGGAAACGCCGCCGTGAACGTGGTGGGCAACAGGAACACGTCAAAAGATTGGAAGTACTTCTCCCATTGAGCACGGTAGCCGAGGCGCTGGAAATTGCGCGCCTGCCATTCGGCGAAACTGCTGAGCGCGCCCTTGACGAAGGTTTCAGGCCGGGATTGAAGAGCCTCCCTGGCTTCCTGCCGGCGCTCGGGCGGGGTGACGGAAAAATCGAAGGCTCCGAGAAGGAAGCGATAGGTCTCGAGCAGTTCGCGGAAGTGGAACCCTTCTGGCCAGCCTTGTTTGACGGAGGCTCCGGCGCGTTGGCAGGCGCGTACGGCGGCCTCGAGCACTGCCTTTGTCTCGTCCGAGACGGGGACAGCCGCGTCCTCGAGCAGATACCCGATGCGAAACTCGCGGAGGCTGCGGTGGCGCGGCTCAGGCAGTGTCCAGCGAAACGCTTTGTTCTCTGGAGGCTCGGGGCCGGCAAGCACGCGCAACGCGGCATCGAGATCTTCGGCGGTACGCGCCATGGGACCGGCAGCGGCAAGCAGCGTCGAGAATCCGGGAGCGCCCTGCATGCCCCCGGGGAGGTGCCCCGTGAAGTCCACGATGTCCAGCGTGGGCTTGTGTCCGTAGACGCCGCAGAATGACGCAGGCGAGCGAATGCTGCCGCCGATGTCGGAGCCGACGCTGAGGAACGCCATGCCCGCGGCAAGCGATGCCGCGCTGCCGCCGGAAGATCCGCCGGGCGTCCGCCCGAGATCCCAGGGATTGTTCGAGGATCCGTAAATATCATTGAATGCCTGCCCATCCATGAGGAGGAAAGGCACGTTGGTGGCCCCCAAGAGGACAGCCCCGGCATCGAGCAGGCGCCGCACCGGCGTGGAGTTGGCTGGCGCCTTGGAGTGCCGCAGCGGCGGAATACCCCACGTGCAGGGGCGCCCTTCCACGCCAAAGCTTTCCTTGACGTTGACAGGGACTCCGTGAAAGACAGGGGTGGGTGCGCCTTTCGCAAGGGCTTCATCGGCGGCTTTGGCCGCGGCGAGCGCTTCGCCGCGCATTTGGTAGACGTAGGCGTTGAGTTTAGGCTCGAAGGCATCGATGCGCTTCAGAACATGGTTCGTCAGTTCGAGCGAGGAGATTTCGCGACGGCGGATGGCCGCGGCGGCGTCGAGCGCGGAGCCGAAATCGAGGTCGAATGGGGTGGGCATGAGGGAGTGATGCAAGTATACATCTCAAACAGTGGGTTGAGCTTTGCGCCGCAAACCAGCACTTCCAAGAGGATTTTCTCTTAAAATCCACAGTCGTATACTAAGGATCGTCTAAGGGCTTAGTTCGAGATGCTGATTACAGTAAGGGGTACGAAATGCTTACACAAACATCTGCTCACGCCATTCGGATGACACTCAGCCTCCTGGTTCTGGGTGTCTCCGCGACAGCCGCAACTCTCTGCGTAAATTCCGGCGGCACCGGGGGGTGTAAATCAACCATTACGGCCGCCGTAACGGCCGCCGCGCCCAACGATACGATTACCGTAGCCCATGGCACGTATCACGAGCATGTGGTCATCGACAAAGCTCTTTTCCTGATTGGAGAGAGCGCCGCCAATACAGTCATTGACGCTACGGGCTTGCCCAACGGCATTGACATTGATGGACACCACCATCCCGGCCTCGCCCATGTCTCCGTAACCGGGTTCACAGTGGCCAATGCCAACTTCGAGGGCATTCTGGTGACCGATTCGTCGTTTATTACCGTGGCCAACAACCATGTAACCGGCAGCGACAAGAGCCTTACGCTCGTGAAGGGTCAACCGCCCACCTGCCCCGGTTTGCCAGCGTACTTCGTGGATTTTCAAGGCTTCGATTGCGGGGAAGGGATTCACTTGAGCGGAGTGGATCATTCCACGGTTGCCAACAATCTGGTTAACAACAACGCGGGCGGCATTCTGCTGAGCGACGACACCGGCTCGACCCACGACAACCTGCTCTCAGCGAACATCGTCCAGAACAATCCGTTCGATTGCGGGATCACCGTGGCTTCCCATATTGTGAACTTCGGGCCGCAGCAGCCGCTCCGCGGCATCTACCACAACACGATTATCGGGAACACATCCTCCGCCAACGGCCTTGCCTCGGGTGAGGGCGCAGGAGTCGGTTTGTTCACTGCCGCCCCGGGGGCGCAGAACTGGGGGAATGTGGTTCAGGGCAACATCATCACAGGAAATGCACTACCGGGGGTGGCCATGCACAGCCACTCGCCGCTGCAGAATCTGAACGACAACCTGATTACTGGCAATCAGATCTCGGGGAATGGCCCGGATAGCGATCCTGGCTTGACCGTGCCCACAGGCATCGACGTCTTTGCCGACGAAGCGAGCGGGGCATCGCCCATCACCGGCACCGTCATCACGCAGAATATCTTCAAGAACGAAGCGATCGACATCGCCGTCGCCACAACCGGCGGGGTCACCGCGCGATTCAACAGCTTTTTCGACGCCGTGGGCGTCAATAATCTGTCGACTGGCTCAGTGGACGCGACCCTGAATTGGTGGAAGTGCTCCGGCGGCCCTGGCGCTAATGGATGTTCCACCGTCACCGGGACGGGCATCCAGACGGCTCCCTGGCTCACCAGGCCATACTAACTCCTCAGTTGGCTGGATAAGGACCAGCCGCAACCGCCGGCAGGCAATTCGACACCAATATCGACACCAACATCGACACCACGGCGGCACGGTGGCGCGCGTACGGTCTGCTATGATTGTGCGCGTCGGCGTCTGCTTTCATTCAATGTCCCGTGCAGAGTTTGGTAACGACCCCGCGAAGGTCGAGCGCTATCGCGCCTTCTGGAATCGCAGCGATGTCCGCAGGCCGCTGGTCGGATTCACGTGCGTGGGGTGGTTTCCCTTTGGCGAGTTCGCCGCTTGCCGGAGTCTACCGCCGGATTCGCTGATGGAACCTGCCCAAGTGGACCCGGCTGCGTTCCTCGATGATCATCTCCGGATCCTGCGCGAGGGGGAGACGATGGACGATGATTTGATTCGCGGAGCGTGCCCCGGGCAAGTGGCGATCCCGTGGTTGCCGGCAGCGCTCGGGAGCCCCTTGCGCGTACTTCGGGACAGCATTCTCGGGGAAGAGCGGCCGCTTCCCTGGCCGGATGCTTTGGCGGTACGTCTGGATCCGGATCACCCGTGGTTTCGAAAGTATCTCGAGTTTGCAGGCGCCCTGGTGGAACGATCCGCGGGGCGATTTCCGGTGAGCCACTCGGCGGAGCTTGGCCCCACGGATCTGCACGCGCTGTTGCGCGGCGCGACGCAAAGCCTGCTGGATCTTGCCGATTCGCCGGAGGAATCCGGGCAGATCCTCGAGCATGGCGGCGAATGGCTGCGGGAGTTCACGGAAGCGTTCTGGCGGCGGGCGCCGCTGTTTGCGAACGGATATTTCGACGCCCAGTATTCGTTATGGTCTCCGGGCCCGATTGTGCGCATGCAGGAGGACACGACAGCGGTCTATTCGCCGCGCCTGTACCGGCAATTCGTACAGCCTGTGGACCGCATGCTGGCCCGGCATTTCGCGTCGAACTTCATTCATCTGCATTCGACGTCGTTGTTTCTGCTGGAGGCGATCCTGGAGGTTGAGGAGATCCAGTGCTATGAGATCAACAACGACGCGCTGGGGCCTCCCGTGGCGCAACTTGTGCCGCACTTGCAGAAGATCCAGGCGCATGGGAAGCCGCTGCTGGTGAGAGGATCGTTCACTCGGGAAGACCTGCGGCTGGTGATGGATTCGCTGGAGCCTCGCGGGCTGTTTCTCAACATCATGGTGAGGGATTTGGCGGAGACGGAGCCGCTGAGAAGGATCGCCGGCTGCTGAGCAGCGCCTTCGACGCGTAGAGAGTGCGCCGGCGCCCCTAAGCATGGCGCTGCTTAGAGCGAAACCACACCCCAAACTCAGTATGAATGCGCCTGGACTTGCGGCGATCCATGAATGGCAGGAGCGCCGCTTGGGAGTCTAGTTTCGGTAAGAGGCAGGTATCTACCAAGTCTTGGGAGGGGTTGTGTGTCGACCTAACACACTGTATTCACTACTACTGCTCCTGCTGACAGGGCTGCCCGCGCATGCCCAGGAAGTGATTCAGCCTGGCGACGCGTTGAACCAGCCACAGCCTCCCGCGGCAAAGGCGAGCGGATACATCGTGCAGTTTGTCAAGGGTACGTCCCAGGGTGAGCGGGCCATGGCTGCCGCGCAGGCAGGCGCGATTCTTCGATACAACTATGCCTCGACGGAAGCGATTGCGGTCACTGTTCCAGGAGAGGACGCATTGAATTCCCTGAAGAGGAACCCGTCCGTGACCGGCATTGCCGCCGATTATATTGTCGAGCCATCCATTGTGCGGCCGGCGAGGGGAAAAGGCTTTGGAGGAAGAAGGGGAGTGGAAGAAGCCCCTCCTACGCCGTCAGGCAAGAGCACGACGCAACAGGTCAGCTACGAAGTGCAGCGCGTGGGAATGCCGGCCAATGATTCGAACGGGGATGGAATCGGGATCGCGGTGGTGGACAGCGGTATCGATTTCAAGCATCCGGATCTCGCCCCCGCGGCGAACTCCGCCGGGACGTCGTTTAACGCGGTCGCGCCGGGCTCCTCCTGTCAGGACGATGGCGGGCACGGCACTCATGTCGCAGGGTTGATCGCAGCGTTGGATAACGACACCGGAATTATCGGGGTAGCGCCGGCATCCACGCTGTATTGCGTGAAGGTGCTGGATGGCAATCTGACGGGAACGGATTCGCAACTCATGGCGGGTCTCGACTGGGTGATTCAGAACCATGCGCGGGTAAAGCCGCCGATTCGGGTGGTGAACATGAGCCTCGGCCGACCCTTGGACAAAGGCGAAACGCTGGACAATTCGCCGCTGCGGCCGCTGGTACAGGCGTTGTACAAGGCCGGGGTTGTGGTGGTTGCATCGGCGGGGAATGACCCGGATGTGGAGATCACACAGGTTGTGCCGGCGGGTTTTCCGGAAGTGCTGGCGGTTGCTTCAACCACGGCGGATAGCGGGATACGGACATGCCCGCTGATTGGAGATATGAGCCTTGGCCCGGTTTCCGCCGACACAGCCTCGGGCTACACAACAGACGGCGCCGGGGTAGCCATTGCCGCGCCCGGTGAAGAACGGACAGACATTGTCAGCCTGGGCCTCTTTGGTTGTGTGGGACTGCAGTATGGGACGCTCTCCACAACACTGAATACGGGCGGCGTGTCGCGCAAACTGGTCCCCAGTCTCTACGAGGCGCGCGGCACGAGTTTTTCGGCTCCTCTGGTGACAGGCGTTGTGGCCCGTGTGATGCAGAAGCAACTCGTGCCGGCGACATTGGACCCGGGGGAAGTGGAAGGGATCCGCGCGTGGCTGAAGGCGAACGCGAGCAGGAAGGATGCAGCGCCACTGGATCATCCATGGGCCGGCGCGATTTATGACTACACGTTCGATGGGGTGCGGGAGGGAATCGCACAGGCGCCGCGGTGAGTGTTGGGACGGGCTTGAAGCGCCGGACAGGAACTCTCAATGGCGCAACGAATCGAGAGAAGGAAGAGGCGCGCCCTGCTCGTGTGTTCTTCGAAGCTCCCAAAGCCTGGCCTGGAATCTGCGCCAATACTCGTATTCGGCATCGAAGCGCCCGAGCGCGGAGCCCAGCCGGTAGGACGTGTACTCGGCATTCCACTGCGTTCGATAGATCTCGCGAAGTTCGGTGATCAGATCCATCAGGTCGCCCACGCGGCTATGGTTCCGGTCGCCTGCCTGCCGTCCGAGCCAGAAGGAAAGATCCGCCCTGGTGGAAGCGGGGCCGAGTTTCTCGAAGGCGGCCGCGATCTCGGCGGCGTAGAGGAATTTCATGCCTGCGTAATCGAGCAGGCGGGCTCCGAGGAGAAGACTGGAAAGAGATTCGGGATCGATTGCGACGGCGCTCTGCAAACGCTCCTGGGCGTCTTCCGCTTTGAGCCGCGCGGTACGCAATTCCTGAAGGCGGCCGCGAATGCGGCCCAAGGTGTGCGGCTCAAAGGGATCGTCCCAGAGGCGGAACATGTCCTCCGAACCTACGGCGGCGGCCATGGCCTGCTGCGCGTCATCGAGGGCCTGAAGAGCAGCGGCAATCGGTGTGCCCGCTCGGTCGCCATAGAGAAGGGTGTTGTAGTGGAGAAAGAAATTAGCGCGGTCCACCGGGTCAGTCTGCCAGGCCGCGGCCGCGCCGTAGGCCACTCCCGGTTTTGTCATGCGATAGAGGATCTGCGCGTCATCGGCCCAGTTCGTATTGACGATGCCGAGCGTGCCGTGTTTGCGGCCATCGCGCAGGAAACCGTCAATGTTGGAGAAGGTGACGCGGAAGTCAGGAACGATAGTGTCCCACC
>JADLBG010000244.1 GCA_020847895.1 Bryobacterales bacterium | reverse complement strand
AGCACCGCTGCCTGATATCCCGAACCCGTGCCGATTTCGAGAACGTTCATTTCCCGGCCAACGTCCAGCATCTCCGTCATGAGCGCAACAATGTAGGGTTGCGAAATTGTCTGGCCGTAGCCGATCGGCAACGGCCGGTCTTCGTAGGCGTGAGCCTGGAGTTCCGATGGCACGAACTGATGACGGGGCGTATTGCGCAAAACCTCGAGAACCCTGCGGTCCTTGACTCCCCGGGCTTCAATCTGTTCGCGCACCATTTGATGACGTGCTTTCTCCCGTGAGTCCGCGGCAAAAAGCAGTGCAAGCGCAATGCAGACTACTACGTACCTCACGCCTTCAGTATGGCGCAACGTGCCGTGGCGGGCATGCGGCTACAATAAGCAAATGGCGCAACAACGGGCGGCTGCCCGAGGGTCCACTAGCGAGGTAACCGAAGGTCTGCTCCGGCAACTCGGCGTCGTCAGCGCTGCCGCGCTCGTGGTGTCGAACATGATCGGCACCGGCATCTTCACCACAAGCGGATTTCTCGCCGGCCAGCTCGGCGCTCCATCGCTTGTCTTAGGCATCTGGCTCGTGGGGGCGCTGTGCGCCCTCACCGGGGCCTTCTGTTACTCCGAGTTGGGAGTGAACTTCCCCAGTTCGGGCGGCGAGTATGTCTATCTCACAAACGCCTATGGCCCCTCCTGGGGCTTCATGACCGGATGGATCTCGTTCGTCGCGGGATTCTCGGCCCCCATCGCGGCGGCCGCATTGGCCTTCGCCGATTACCTCGGTTACTTCTTCCCCGCCCTCAAACAGGAGAACGCGCAGTTTGCGCTGAACCTCGGCGTCTACACCCTGAAGTTCGGCGGCGCCCAACTGGCCGCCTGCTGCCTCATCCTCTTGCTCACGCTGCTGAACCTCTTCGGGGTCCAGCGCGTGGCCCGGTTTCAGAACGTGTTCACGGGCCTGAAAGTCACTGTGATCCTGTCGTTCATCGTTCTCGGCTTCACTGCCGGAACGGGCGATTGGAGCCACTTCCACCAAGCCGCCGTTCGTACGTCCACCTCTCCCATCCTTTCGCAGTTCGCCATCAGCCTCTTCTGGATCTACGGCAGCTATAGCGGCTGGAACGCAGCCACATATGTCGCCGAAGAGTTAAAGAAACCGGAGCGCACGCTGCCGCTGGCGCTGACCGCTGGCACTGTCCTCGTGGCCGCCCTCTACTTCGCGCTCAACGCGGTATTCATTTACGGCGTGCCGCTTGAAACCATGAAAGGGCAAATCGCCATCGGCTCCCTGGTAGCCACCCATCTCTTCGGCCCGGAGATGGCAAGCATGTTCGGGGCGCTCATGGCGCTCTCCCTCGTTTCGACGGTCAACGCAATGGTGACCATCGGCCCCCGCGTCTACTACGCCATGGCCAAGAATCGCGCCTTCTTCGCCTCCGCGGCAAAGGTGGACCCGCGCTGGCACACGCCCGTCAACGCCATCGTCTGGCAGGGAATGGCTTCCATCCTCATGACATTCGTGCCCTTCGGGAACCTCTTCTTCTACATCTCGCTGACCCTGAACCTCTCCGCCGGACTCTCCGTCGCCTCGCTGTTCGTGTTCCGGAAACGGCAGGGCTGGCGCCGCCTGCCCGTCGTCAACTTCGCCTACCCGCTGATGCCCGGCTTCTTTCTGCTGGTGAGCGCGTGGATGTACTATGTGGGCATCACCCTCGAACCGATGGTTTCTCTTGCCACGGCTTTGACCGTCGGTGTGGGAGCGCTCATCTATCATTTCCGCATCCGCCATGCCAACTGATTTCATTTTGCGAAATGCCAACAATACTCGACGGTAAACATGTGCGCGACGCCATCCTCGCGTCGCTGCGGCCAAGAATTGCCGCGCTCGAAAATGCCGAAATCACCCCCGGATTGGCCGTGGTCCTCGCCGGGGCGAATCCCGCCTCGGAAATCTATGTCCGCCACAAGGTCAAAGCGTGTGAAGATCTGGGCATCTATAGCGAGAAGCATCTTCCCACCATCGACGTGACCACCGAAGAGATGCTGTTTCTCATCCGCACGCTCAACGACCAGCCGCACATTGACGGTATCCTCGTGCAATTGCCTCTCCCGGACCAGGTGGACGAGCGCGACATCCTAATGGCTATTCATCCCTCGAAAGACGTGGACGGCTTCCACCCCATGAATGCCGGCAACCTGATGACCGGACTGCCCGGCTTCCGGCCCTGCACTCCGGCGGGCATCATGCGGATGCTCGAGCATTACAAAATTCCCGTAGCCGGCAGGCGCGCCGCCGTCATCGGGCGCAGCAACATCGTCGGCAAGCCCATGGCCATGATGCTGCTCCACGCCAATGCAACCGTCACCATCTGCCACTCGAAAACCGTTGGGCTGGCCGAGGAATGCCGGCGCGCCGATATCGTCGTCGCCGCCATCGGCAGGCCCGGATTCGTAACCCCGGACTTTGTGAACCCCGAAGCCGTAGTTATCGACGTGGGCATGAACCGTCTCCACGACCGGGAAAGCGTCGCCAGAATCTTCGATGGAAACGAGAAAAAATTGGCTGATTTCGCGGCGAGAGGCGCCGTGCTCGTGGGCGATGTTCATCCGGCGGTGTTCCGCAACTGCGCGGCTTATACACCCGTGCCCGGCGGCGTCGGCCTCCTCACCATTGCAATGCTGATGAGCAACACCGTGGAAAGCGCTGAACTACGGCTCGCCCGGCGCGGCGGAACTTCGATATCGTAGTCGAATGCGAAGTCTCACCAGGCGGGAATGGGCCGGGCTCACCATGGCGCCGCTGTTCGCTCGCGAGTTGCGGCTCTCGCGGTTCGATATTCAATCCGTGCGGGTGCCGTTCGCCGAACGCGTGCGCGAGGCCTGGCTTGAAAGCTGGAAGCAGCAAAAGCGCGACCAGGCCGATTACGAACTGCATTTCGTGCGCCTCTATACCGATGACGGCCTGGTCGGCATCGGTGAAGCCAAGATGCCTCGCGCCCAGGCGGAGTCCGTCCTCCGGCGGATGATGGGACGTCCCGCCGCGGAATTCACAGGCGACGATTCCCTCCGCGGAATCCTCATCGCCGTCTATGACATCCTCGGCAAAGCGGCGGGAAAGCCCGTTTCCAAAATCCTCTCCCCTTCCGCCAGGAGTCGCGTCATCCCCACCTGGTGGAGCCAGTGTTTCCCTCCCGCGGTCATGGCGTCAGAGGCGAAACTCGGCGCAAGCCTCGGGTACCGCATTCACAAAGTCAAGGCGCGCCCCTGGCAGGACCCCATCGAACAGGCGGCCGCCATGTGCGCCGCCGTTCCCAAAAACTTCCGCTTCTGGGCCGACGCCAACTCCTCCTGGGGAACCGTGGACAAAACACTCGACGTCGCAACGCGCCTCGCGAAGTTCCCCAACTACTTCGCCATCGAGTCGCCCATTCCCCGGGCGAATGTCGATGGCTACCGCCAACTGCGCGGCAAGCTCCCTCTGAAACTCGCCGAACACGTGGATGGCATTGATCTCGACCTGTGGGTCCGCGAAAAGCTCATCGACGCCTGGATATCGGGAGCGCCGAAACTGGGCCGCTACGTCAGCACGCTCTCGCAGCGCGCCCTTGCGGCCAAAGCGCCCATCTGGATTGAGCATTCCATCGACAACGGTATTGCTCAAGTCTTCCAGGCGCACCAGGCGGCCGCCTATCCCGGAATCCAATACGTCATCAGCGTCACCAACGTGCTCGCCGACGATTGCATGGCGGAACCGTTCACCGTGCGCGACGGCTTTTATCACATCCCGGACAAGCCGGGACTCGGCGTCACTCTCGATGAAGCCGCTCTCGAAAAATACCGCATCGCCTGATCAAAGGTCGCACAGCGCCGTGGCTTCCTCGAGCGAAGCAAGCGGAGTGCGCTTCGGAATGAACTCGTGCGCGAAGTAGCCTTGAAATCCCGTTTCGAGGATCCCCTTCACAATCGCCGGATAGTAAAGCTCCTGCGTGGTGTCAATCTCGTTGCGTCCCGGGACGCCTCCCGTGTGGAAATGCGCGTAATACTGCCGGTTCTCCCGGATCGTGT
>JADLBG010000243.1 GCA_020847895.1 Bryobacterales bacterium | reverse complement strand
TCCCGGAGAAGTATTCCGTGGATGCCGGTGACCATGAAGTGGTCCTGCGGGACCCGCGCTACGAGGATATGTCCGTGAAGGTTTCCGTCAAGCCTGGGAAGACGGCGACGGTCCACGGAAAACTGAAGAAACTTCCGGTGCCGAATCCGCCGTTCGGCCGTTTGCGTTTTGGCGGCGGGGTGGATGAATCGTTCATCTCCGTGACGGCAGGCGACGTCAGCCCGGTTTACCTCAACGACAAGTTCTACGGTTACGTGGATGAGTTGAACAACGCGGGCGGCGGACTGCTGATCGCTCCGGGCACTTACCGGCTGAAGGTGGAATCTCCGATCTACGGCACGATCGACCAGGACGTGACACTCACAGCCAACAAAGTGACGGTAATCCCGCTCCAGGCGCGAAAGTAAGGGAGGGCAGGCCGGCCGGGGCCTAACCTCGCTGTTCGAGGAATCGTTCAACATCGGCGCGGGGCGGTATAGACGCCTGCGCGCCGAGTTGCGTCACCGACAAGGCTGCCGCCGCATTGGCGAAGCGCAAGGCGTCGACAACGTCCAGGCCTTCGGCCAGTGCTACGGCCAGACCTGCGTTGAAAGTGTCTCCCGCGGCGGTGGTGTCCACGGTTTTTACGGAGTAACCGGGCGCATACACTTCACGGTTCGCATCCAGCCAGAGGCAACCCTGTTCGCCTAACTTCATCACAACGGTTCCCACGCCGCTCTGCCGGCGCAGGGCGGCGGCCGCCTGCCGCGCCTCCTCGATGGTAAATCCGGCGGCGGGCCGGCCGAGAAGCACGGAGGCTTCCGATTCGTTCGGGGTGAGGATGTCGACGAGTTGAAGGAGGCTTGGGGGAAGAGGGCCGGCGGGCGCCGGGTCAAGCATGGTGCGGGCTCCCTCGGAGCGAGCAAGGGCGAGTCCGGCCTGCACGGTTTCCAACGGGGTTTCGAGCTGAAACAGCGCATAGGAGGCGCCTGAGAAGGTGGCCCGAAGCCCGTTCACATCCGCGGCGGCGAACACGTGGTTTGCTCCGGAGGCGACGACGATGGAGTTTTGTCCCTGGCGGTCGACCCAGATGAGGGCCACGCCGGTGGGATGGGAGCGCGTCGCATGGACGGCGGCGACATCCACGCCGGCGGACGACAGGCTGGCTTTGAGGTGATCCGCGAAGAGGTCATAGCCGACGCGCCCCGCCATTCGGGCGCGGACTTTGCCGCCGCCGAGACGGCCGCAGGCGCAGGCCTGGTTTGCTCCCTTGCCGCCGGGCAGCATTTGAAAATTGGCTCCCAGCACGGTTTGGCCGGGGGCGGGCAGGGTCTCGACGGACACGACGAAGTCCATGTTCAGGCTGCCGAGGACGGCAACTACGGGGGTCATGCGTTCAAGTCTATACCGAGACGTTTGAGTTCCTCGGCGTAGTAGCGGCGGTGCAGCAGATCCCATTCCTCGGAGCCTTCGGGGATATCACGCTTTTGCGAGCGGATCTTCTGCCTTGCCGCCTTGTCCACCTTGTCCTCCAACATGAGGACTTCTGTGAGCGTCTTCACCAGTTCCAAGCGCAGGTCGTTTGGCTGTTTCTTCACGCGGAAAAAGCGTTCCTTACGGACTCCGGTCACAATCTTATGGGAGAGATCGTTGATCTTGTCGCGGGAAAGCTTCATGTTGTCGCCTGTATCCCTGCCGGACGCGCGAATTACCTTGCGGTCGCGCACCAGTTGATTCTTGATGCGGCGGAACATCTCCTGATAGCTGACTGCTTCGCGGCGCATGTACTCGGTGTACTCGCTGAGGATCTCGCGAACTTCCTCGTTGAGGCGGTCTTCGACGGCCAGATCGTCTTCGATGACCTGAGCGACGAACGCACTCCCGGCTGCAAAGTCGGACGTTTCCAGTATGTTTGGGTGGAGCCTCTTGACGATTTCGCGTCCAAGATACTGAATAAATTCTCTGGCAAGTAGCATTCTTGGGGCGGTAGCCGCTTTCTATAGCAAAACGCTAGTGTACTGGGCCAAGCGGCGGGGTGTCAATCAGAGGGACGCGTGCGGCTGCGCGCGACAGGGAGACTCTTAACCGCCCGCGGCAGCAGCCGCCCGGTGCAAGTTGGAGTGAAGGATCCAGCGCAATTGCGCGCTTTCAAAGGGAGGGGCAGCGTAGTCGGCCGCGCCTGCCTCGATGGCATTGAGCCATTCGGTGGAATCCGGATGGCGGGTGACGGCCACCACGGGCAGGCGCTTTGGGGAAGCCCTTTCGAGAACCGGCAAGAGGTGGCGAGATCCGGCGGGGCAGAAGATGACATCGCAGCGCAGGGCTCCCTCTTCCGCCCTATGCGAAGTTTCGAGGGAGATTACGGACGCTGTACGCACATCACACTCGGGGAGAGCGCGAAGAATTTCCGAAACGAGATCTTCCTCCAATCCAATCAGAAGAATGCGCGGCGCGTCGAGGCCATGTGCAGCATGAGACATGAATGAGGCCTTCAAGGAGTAGATGTTTCTTAACGGGGAAAAAGTTCTCTCGCCAGGCGATTCTTAACGATTTTCCTGGAGGGCAAACAGTCCCCTGGCGAGGAAGACGGCGACCTGCCCGCGGGTGTTGGGATCATTGTCGCAATAGGCCGTTGCGGTGCATCCCGAGGTGATGCCCAATTCCTTCATTTCCTGGATATAGCTGAAGAAGATGTTCGAGGGAGGCGTATCGGTGAAGTAGGGAGCCTGCATGATGGAGAAGGGCGCGCGGCTGTCGAGACCGTTTCTCACCTGCACGGCGCGGATGAGAAACGCCGCCATCTGGCCGCGGGTGACGGGGTCATCGGGGCAGTAGGTGAGGAGCGTGCATCCGTCCGTGATCCGAAGTTCCTTCAACTTCTGGATGAAGCGGAAGGCCGGGTGGGTGGTTGCGACGTCGGTGAAGTAGGGGACCCCGGTGGCGGTGAAGTTATCGCCGTAAAGCGCGCGGATGACGAATTCGGCCATCTGGCCACGCGTGGTGGTGTCCTCGGGGCAGAATCCCGACGGCAGCGAACAGCCGTAGGCCTGGACGTTGTACTCCTTGAGGAAGTTGATCTCCTGAGCAAAGAGGTGGCTCAACGGGACGTCCGCGTAGGCTATGTTGGCGCCGGTCCCTTTCTGCATGAGATGAACGACGCGGCGCTCCTCGCTGATGACGCTGAACGTGCCGGCGCGCGCGGACGTGGGGACCGGGGAACCGGTGTTGGGCGAGACGGTGAAGGTTACGCCATTCATGGGTCCGGACCCCGCGTTGGGGGCCACGGAGATGTGGTTGTAATCCGATGCCACTGCCCAGTAGCATCCCGGCGGCGCGTTGATGTTGAATGTGCCGCCGCCGCCCGATGCGGGAATCTGCTGGTTCACGGCGGTGATTTCCGCCATGCAGGGACCGGGAGAGGCGAAATTCAACACGGATTGGATGCGAGGAAGAAAATGCGTAAACCGGCCATAGATGCCGAGGCGGTTCGGGTCGGCGCAGGAGACCTCGGGCCCGTAGCTGAGCATTCCGGAGACGAGAAAATCGTTCGTCATGAGCGCGGCGCCGGAAGAGCCGCCCTCGGTGAGACCCACGAGTTCGGAAATCTTGTAGTAATAGTCCGAAGGCCGGAACTTGCCCTCGAC
>JADLBG010000242.1 GCA_020847895.1 Bryobacterales bacterium | reverse complement strand
TCGCCCTTGTTGACGGACTTCCAATGCAGGTCGTCGAGCATCTGTTGGGCAACGCCGGTGAAGGCGCTGTTCGGATGGCGGCGCAGGAAATCTTCCACCGCGGCGGCATTCTGCGCGGCGCGTGTCTTCTCCCAATCCTGTGCAAGGGCCGCCTGCGGGTCCGTGACCTTCGGCAGAGGGGTCAGGGCTGTTTCCGCCGGAGTCAACTGCACGGTCTCCCCGGGTTCGAAGCGCTTCATGATCTGGCGGGGCACGAACTGGTCGCGGGCGATTTCGATGGTCCGCTCGCCGGGAGGAACAGCGACGGAGAGAGATCCGTCCTTCGAAAGAGTACCGATGGCCTTGCCCCCCGGCATCTGCCGCACCAGCGCTCCCGGTGGACCGCCTTGGATCATGAGTGTTGCGTCCATGGGAGTCAGGCGAAGGGCGAGTTCCTGCCGGGAATGAGTAGCTATCCGGATATGGCGGTCTGGTTCGCCGCGGTATCCATTCTTTTCCGCGCGCAAGGAATAATCCTTGGCTTCCACCGTCAGCCGCAGATGACCTTGTGCATCGGTGCGGCCGTAAGGCTTACCGTTGAGCAGGACCTGCACTCCCTCTATGCCGGTGGAGATGGCGAGTGTGCCTTGTGGCGTGGTGGAGGCCGGAGGCGAAGGAGGCGGCGGTTCCGCGCGCACCGCTTCCATCTCAATTTCAATGGGCGTAGGGTTCGGCTGATTCTTGGCGAGCGTGAACCTTTGCTGTACGCTCTTATGGCCGGAAAGCGAGATCTCGAGTTGGTGCTCTCCGAAGGGGAGATCGAGCCGGCAGGTTGGAGTAACGCAACTTCGGTTTTCCACGCGGACGGAAGCTCCGGGCGGAGTGGTGCGGATCTCGACGGTAGCGTGATCGGGGCCGGAATTCGCCCGGTAGGCGACGAAAGTTCCCGCGCCGAGCAAAGCGGCCAGACCCGCGCCCCAGACCCACTTCTTGAATGGGGAAGAGGGGGCTACGGGAGGAAGGGAAGGTTGCGGAGGCGCGTGATGTGGCCGGAGGATCTCTTCGATCCGCGCGTGGAGCGCTGCGAACTCGGCATCGTCCCGATGTGCCGCGGCGATGGCGGCGGCTTGGGCGGTGAGTTCCCTGGCTTGCTTCCTGCTCGGGCCGGCCTGGAATTTTTCGAGGATGCCATGTAGGGAGGCGAGCGTCTCCCGCCGTTCGGCCTGACGCTGGAGGGCTTGCTGCTCCTGGGCGATGCGCTCCCGGAGGCCGGCGAGGTGAGCGTCACCTGGATATTGCGGCGCGGAGTCATCGAGCAACCGGAGCGCTTCCTGATGCCGGCCGCCGGCGGCGTGAGCCTCCGCTTCACCGGCGATCCGCTGCCGCCTTTTGTTTCGCGCCTGCTCATAAATCTCCGCTCGAAACGCCTGGAGCGTTGACTCGCTTGGGTAACGCCGGAGGACGCCATCGATGTGTTCGAGCGCGCCTT
This sequence comes from Bryobacterales bacterium, assembly GCA_020847895.1. Classification (GTDB taxonomy): domain Bacteria; phylum Acidobacteriota; class Terriglobia; order Bryobacterales; family Bryobacteraceae; genus CADEFT01. The sequence goes on along the minus strand of JADLBG010000242.1, from coordinate 1,502 downwards.
CCGCATCGCCGGATGCGAGTTGCGCCTTCGCGGCGGCAATGGCTTGCACTACCTCCTGGCCGCGGCGGTGCGCCTCGCGCGCGGCGTCGATGCGGCGTCTCCAGTCGAGAAGCGAGGGTTCGTCGCCGAATTCGGTGCGTGCGGCGTTCAGACGCTCGAGCGCCTCGTCGAAGCGCGTTGCGGCGAAGGCCTCTTCAATGGCGGCGCAGGAGGAGTGAAGCGAGCGTTGGCGCTCTTCGGAAGATCCGGCGGTGGTGACGAGGTCACGGGCAACCAGTAGTTCGGCATCGCCGGGGTAGTAAGCGAGTCCGTGGTCGAGCAGTTCGAGAGCCTTGGCGAATTCCTTGGCTTGGCAGAGTTCCCGCGACCGGACCACGACTTTCGCGATACGCTCCTGCTTCTGCTGGCGGTCATTATCGGCTTCTACCTGACGCTTGAGTTCGAGCAGGGTTGCATCCCGCGGATCCCCGGCAAGCGCCTGTTCGATGAGTTGAAGGGCCTCCTGAAACCGCTGGTTTCGCCATTCGGAACGAATGGCGCCGGTGGTTTTCTGAAGGCGTTGTTCCTTGTGGATCTGAGTCCGCAGCGCCTCCAGCGCGTCATCGGCGCCATACTCGCCGATCGTGTTCTCGATCAGATGGAGGGCATCGTCAAATCGCTTCGCGGCGAAGGCCTCGCGGACTTTGTGGACGGCATCGAGCCGGGACTTCTCGCGGTCCCTGGCGGATTTTGCCTGCGAGGCGTTCTCCCGCGCCTGAACTAACGCGGGTTCGCCGGGATACGTTTGCAGGCCGGCGTTCAGAAGGTGGAGGGCGCGGTCATAGAGGGATTGCGCGATGAGCGAGGACGCTTCGGCGAGGATGCGGGAAACATCCGCGGCACGGCGCTGTTGTTCCAACTCCCTTTGTGTCCGGGAGAGGAGGGCGGAGGCTTCGGAATCGCCGGGAACGAAAGCCAGCGCTTCGTTGAGAAGAGGTAAAGCTGCCGCCGCGTCGTGGCGATCGAGTAGAACCTTGGCGCGATCCATGACGTGTTCGTAGGAATCGCGGCGGCTGCGTGCTTCCCGTTGTTCGAGGAAGTGGCCGCGCAGCCGCGCGAGTTCCTCATCCGCGCCGTAAGAGGCGGTGTATTGGTCGATGGCCTGCACGGCTTCAGCGAATCTTTGCGCGGCCGCCAGGGAGCGGCAATTGTCGAGTGCTTGCCCGCGTGCGTCGCGGCGGGCGTGGCCGGCGGCGGCTTCCATGACGCGGCGAAGCGATTCGCTGAGGGAGTCTTCGCCGGGATAATCCTGGAGTCCTTTTTCGAGCACCCGCCTGGCGGCGTCGAACTGCCGCGCCTCGAGGAACCGGTGCGCTTCATCGCGGATGCGGAGCACTGCTTCCGCGCGCATACGAGCCTGCCACTCGGAACGGGCATAGGCGGCCAGGTTTTGGAGTTCCTCGGAATCGGGATATTCATGCCGAAGGGCTTCGAGCCCTTCCATGCTCTCGGCGAGCAAGCCG
>JADLBG010000241.1 GCA_020847895.1 Bryobacterales bacterium | reverse complement strand
CCACATGCGTACTTGCACCCGGCCGGGCCACGCCTATCCCATTCTTCCCTTTTTCATGCTCATCTTGTATTGGAAACTGCCCCCGTCGTTTCGCCAGCTTCATGCTCATCTTGTATTGGACAATTCTGGCTTACTGAAATCCCTTGTCCGCAGCCGGAATCCGTCCTAAAATGGATGTATAGACGTTTGTGCGTCTATGAACCTAACCGTACAGGGTGCAACATGGTAGAACAAGCCGTCCGCTGGAGCCTCAAGATCTCGAAGGACACCGACCTGAACCTCCGCACGTTCCTCGGCTCCCAAGGCATGAAGAAAGGCGATCTCTCGAAGTTCGTCGAGGATGCCGTTAACCGGCGCGTGCTCCAGTGCACCGTACAGGACATCTGGGAGCGCAATGCCGACGCCGACCCCGATGAAGTTCAGCGCATCGTCGACGAAGCCGTCAGCGAGGTCCGCGCAGAACGCCGCCGCACCAAGAAAAAGGCTGACAAAGCCTGACGCGCGTGGCGATCGATATCAATATCCTGGTGTCCGCCCTGATCGTCCCGGCCGGCCAGCCCGCCGCTGTCATCAGGCTTTGGCTGGACGGGAAATTCACGCTGCTGACCTGCGCCACGCTTGTCAACGAGCTGCGCGCAACGCCGCACAAGCCCAGGATCGCCGAACTGATCAAGCCGCATAAGGCCGACCGCCTGATCAACCAGGTCAGGAAACTCGCCGAGGACATCGATCCGTTGCCGCACGTGGAACGTTTTGCCGATCCCGATGACGATTACTTGCTGGCCCTGGCCGAAGCGGGCAAGGCTGATTATCTTGTGACCGGCGACAAGGGCGGCCTGCTCGATCTCGGCAGCCACAAAGGCACGCGGATAGTAACCGCCCGCGCCTTTGCCGCTCTCCTATGAAGAGCAAAATCATCCACGCCCCTACTGGGCTCAGTGGCTCGACACCGACAGGTGCCCGCCGCAGTATCCAATGACGATCTTGCCCTTGTTAGCATCCCAGTGGAAATGCACCCGTATCGTTCGCGTCACATCAGCGTCCACGCCGATCTTCAGGTGGCGGAACATCTCAACCTCTTCCCCCTCGTAGACGAATGTCCGCTGCCGCCGCATCGCCTTGTTCCCCATCACAGTCTCGGATTCCTTCGCGGCGTATTCACTCTTGCCGAAAACGGCGCGCGCAAGGTTGTCCCCGCCCTCCATCAGCTTGCTTCGGTAGCCGGTCACCAGCCTCTTCAGGAAGCCGATCAGTTCCCGCCCGCAGAGGAAACGGCCCATATGCCCGGCGCTGCTCCGCGCGCTCGGCAGCACGATGCACCTGTCCCCATACGCTTTCTCAATGAGATCAATACACTGGAGCGGCAGGGGCGGGTCGGCGCGGGATGCCAAATCCACAAGCGCCGTCGCGACTACGCTGTCAGACCGCCCGCCGCCAGCGCGCGAAAGTTGGTCCTTCAGCGACTGGATTGTGAAATCCTTCTTCGCAGCTTCATCCCGCGCTTCTTCCAGGTCCTCCTTGAATTCCAACTAACGCGCGCAGACGCCGGCCGGCTCTGAGTTTTCGCAGGCGTTGGCGTTGAACGTGTTTGTTCCCTTGCCGTCCCAGTTCAGATCCACGCCGGTATTGCCGCGGGCGCGGTTGTCCCTGAGGGTGGCTTTGTTGACGTTCAACAGGTTAATTCCGAGCCCGACGCCCATCACATCGCGAGCAAACGGCGCCGTCCCCCATGGACCCCGCCCGTTGCTGACGCGATTGCCCTCGATCCAGATGGTCTCCGTGTTCTGGACGTCAATTCCGTAGCGGCCGTTGTCGAGGACGGTATTGTTCAGGACCCAGTTATCGGGGCCGGCATCGCGGATCATGATCCCGGCCATCTTGTTGCCGTAAGTCATGTTGTTGCGGATGGAGTTCGCCGCGGAGCGCTTGCCCTGCATGTGGATGCCGCAGTTGGTGAGACCCGAATTGGCGACGAAGGCCGTGTTGTGCTCGATCACGTTTCCAATGGAATTGTCGATCATGACGCCCATCATGTCGCCGTTGATGAGCCGGTTGTACTCGATGCCGTTGTAGTCGGCGTTTTCGAGGTGAATCAGGTTGCCCGAGCCGAAGACGGTTGCGGTAGTGGCGGCGGCGCCGAAGTCGCGAACCGTGAAGCCACGAACCAGTACGCCGGTGACGTTTATGAGGTGGAAGCCGCTGAGTTCGCTGTAGTCACCCTGAAGGACCACCTCGTCCTGGGCTCCGGCCGCGATCAATTTGACGCCGTCCTTTTCCGGACCTTTGATTTCCACTGTGCCATAGTAGATGCCCGGGCAGACGCGGATGGTGGCTCCGGGAACAGCGCGGCGGACCGCTTCCTGGATGGTGGAGATGGCGCCGGGGCAGTCTCCGCCATCATCGTCCACGGTGAGCACGGGCGGCGCGGGGCCGGCAAGCTGCACCCGAGTCAGGTATCCGTGGGTGATGCCGGAGATTGTGTAATTGCCGATGACCTGTCCGGAGGAGTTGATTCCGTCCGCGCCCGTGGAGGCCGCGCCGGGAAAATCATACACCGTGTAGCGGCCGTTGTGGAGCAGGTAGGCGCGATTCTGTCCATACGCGTCGGTAAGGCCTCCCACGATGTCACCGGCGTTGTTGACGCCCTGGTGATTCGCCCAGCCGCCTCCGCCGGGAGTGTGGCGGGTGAATGTTCCATTCCTGTAGAGAACGCCGTGGGAATCGCCGCCATTCGTTCTAAAATGCCCGACCGCCGCGCCTTCGTCATTGATTCCCCAGTACATCGTCATTGTGCGGCGGGGGTTGCCGGGAGCGTATTCGCCGAGAGTGCAGACGCCGCGATTCCAGACGGCTCCCTTGGCGGGTATGCCGGCAACGTTGACCCAGCCCGCGACCTCGCCATTGGAATTGATGGCGTTGGCTTGAAAACTATCGCTGCCGGGACATTCTAAAGTCGTGAACTCGCCCTGGCGCAGGAGGAAGCCTCGAGCGCCCGAGCCGGTGTTGTACATTCCGACCATGTCGCCGCGGTTGTTAATTCCATTGACCTGGAGGTTAGCGGCGCCAGGATACTTGATCTCGGTGAATCGTCCGCCGCTCAAAAGAAAGCCGTGACTGGCGTTGCTCGAGTCGATGAAATAGCCGACGATATCTCCCGAGTCGTTAATCTTCCGGACGCCGGTGTGAACCGCGCCGGGGTAGTCGATGGTGGTGAAATCCGCTGGTTGCGCGGCAAGAGGGATTATGGCGGCAAGCGCCAGGAACAATGAGGCCAGGGTCCGAACAGGACCAGATGACACGCAAGTCTTCAGGCGATACATACGCGCTCCTTCCGACCCGGCCGGATTGGCCGGGAGCCAAGTGATGACCTAAACAGTCCTGAAGCCGGAACAAGACCGCTTGCGCAATTCCTGCCGGGGCCGGGCGACGGAGGATTCTCCACGATCAGCCAGGTCGATAGAATTCACGCTGAACCGAGGTCAAGTGCGGCTTTGCGTCTCCAAGGCTAGCAGTGGGCAGCGTTCGGGTCCTGTACAAAAGTTGAATGTTTTCTGAAAATGGACGGGCTAACGAGGGGCTGCCGCGGTTTTTGGGTACTTTTGGGCCTGCCTGCTCGATGGGCGCGCCGGGGTTGCCGTATCATTGAGAACTTGACCGGCTGCGGCCATGGCGGGAGAAACTGACCGTGCCGCGCGGAAAGCGCCTACCCCTTGGCGCCGGTGCGTTCCATTGCGAACGCGGATGCCACCCAATGAGAACGAGGCGCGGCGTTAAGAGGACACAGGCCCTTCGCCGGTGGCGAGGGCGGTGAGAATGAGTTCCTTGCGCTCTTGAGCGGTCTTGACGGCGGATTCGAGGGAGAAGCCGTAAGCGATGGCTCCGCCGAGGGCGGTGAAGGCGAGGATGGCGTAGAAGACGAGGCCCGATTCCCAGCGGTCGCGGGCGAAGTAGGCAAAGATGAAGGGGAGACCGAGGACAGGGTAGACGAAGAGGAGCATGGCCTGGAAGCGGGAGGCGGATCCGCGCTTCCAGTTCTGGTTGGGGTCGACGGGGCGGGGGTAGCGGAGGGAACTGATGTTGCCGATGGCCAAGAGCAGGAGGAGCATGACGAGGCAGACGGAGAAGGACTCGAAGAACAGCAGCGGGGTGACGGGCATGCGGAAGAGGAGGCACACGGCGGTGATGATGAGAATTTCGACGATGACGAAGATGACGGTGGTGATGTTCTTGGCTACGAGCATCTGGACGGTGCGGACCGGGGCGAGCCAGTAGATCTGGGCGGCGGAGCGGTCGAAGCCGAGGACGTTCCAGACGGAGACTTCGCTGAGGAGCATCATGGCGTAGGCGCAGACGATGACGAGGAAGTGGGCCTGGAGGAAGGGGCTGTTCCTGGCTCCGAACATCATGGGGAGCCAGACGAGCAAGCCGAAGCTGAAGCCCATGACGAAGACGATGCGGAAGCGTGGGGAGCGGACGAGGGTACGGAGTTCCTTTTCGACGAGAGCGGCGAGAGGGTCGCCGAGCCAGCCCGCGGGGAGGCGGAAGAGCCATTCGATCCACCTCTCGCCGCTGGCTCCTTCGCTGCCCGCGGAGCGCGCGGCCTCTTCGTCGAAGTGGAGGCCGCGCTCGAACTGCCAGCGTCCGAATGCGTAGGCGATGAGCATCCAACTGAGGCTGGAGGCGACGTAGTGCCAGTTCCAGTCTCCGGCGATCAGCTTGGCGGTGGCGGACCAGGGCCAGACGAGGACGGGCATGCGGTCAAGGTAGTGGCGCCAGTTGGGAGGGAGATCGGCGCGCAGGAAGAGTTGAGGCAGGGCGGCGATGAGGAGGAGGAAGAAGACCATGATCTCGCGGAAGCGCCGCAGGGCGAGCATGCGTGTGATGAGGTCGCGGATGCCGGCCGACATGAAGAGATTGAACAACAGGTAGGGAACGAAGGCTCCGGCATACCAGAAGGGGAGGCGTGGGCTGAGGAGGAGGCCGGCGGTGGCTCCGCAGAAGAGGAGAATCATCTCGACGGCGGTGGTCATGCGGAGGAGCACTTCGAGGCCGAAGAGAGAGGCGTGCGGGATGGGATAGACGCGAAGCCGCTTGAGGTGAAGCGACATGCCGGAGGTCACCATGAGGATGGGGATGATCTGCCAGTAGAGGAAGGCGAGCAGGAGGCCCGGAGCGAGGAAGCGGTAGAGGATTTCGGGGTCGCGGCTTTCGCGCACCAACATTGCCACCGCGGCGGCGCCGAGGGCCCAGAGGCCGTACCACAAGACGGCGATGATGATGGAGAACCAGAGGCCTCCCCGGCCCGCGCGCGGATAGAAGTTGCGCAGGGCGCGCCACTGGGCCCAGAGGATGGCCGCTGTTTGCCCGCTCATAGCCAGTCCAGGGATTCGGTGTGACGTTCGGCTCCGACGACACGGACAAAGATGTCCTCGAGGGTTTCCGAGCCGGAGCGGAGGGCGGCCATTTCGCCTTCGACGACGAGGCGGCCCTGATGGATGATGGCGACACGCTCGCAGAGGCGCTCGACCACTTCGAGGACGTGGGAGGTGAGGAAGACGGTGGCGCCGCGCTTGACCTGCTCGAGGAGGAGGTCTTTCATCATGCGGGCTCCCACGGCGTCGACGCCTTCAAAGGGCTCATCCATGAGGAACAGTTCGGGCTTGTGGATCATGGAGGCGGCCATGGCGACGCGTTTGCGCATGCCCTTGGAGTATTCGCCGATGAGTTTGCGGGAGGCTCCGTCGAGTTCGAACAGGGCCATCAGTTCGCGTGCGCGCTCCTGGGCGACGGGGCGGGGAAGGCGGTACATGCGGCCGACGAACTCGAGGAACTCCGCGCCGGTCAACTGTTCGAAGAGGAGAGTTTCGTCGGGGACGAGGCCGATGCGCGCCTTGATATCGAGTTCTCCCTGGGGGAGCGGATAGCCGAGGATTTCAATGGCTCCGGAAGTGGGCACGGCCAGACCCATGAGCATTTTGATGGTGGTGGTTTTTCCGGCTCCATTGGGTCCCAGGAATCCATAGAAGCAGCCTCGGGGCACAGTGAGACTGAGGCCGTCGACGGCGGCCTTGGCTCCGTAGATTTTTCTCAGGTCCGTGACTCGAATTGCCGGAGAGGCAGCCGCCATTTACACTCCAAGATGCCGGGCAAGAAACGGAATTCCACCAACGCCGTGCCAACTGTGTTCGCCGTCGAAGGTCTCGTGTCCGGTGAGATCGCCCGCGCCGAAGACCTCATAGACGCGTTTGACGCGGGAGAAACTTTCTCTCGCGGCGTTGATGGGACAGATATCGTCGCGGGCGCCGGATTCGGCGAAGAAGGGCTTGGGCGCGATGAGGCCCGCCACGTCATACATCTCGGCCCAGTTCAGGATTCCGGGGACGTAATTGTCGATGCAGTGCGAAAGACTGAAGATGGAATCGCGGAAGGTGCAGAGGTAGCCGCTCGCGAATGCGGCGCGGATGCGGGGTTCGAGCGCGGCGGAGAAAACGGTGATGGTGCCGCCGCCGGAGATGCCGGTGACGCCGATGCGCTTGGGATCGAGTTCGCCGCGTGACTCGATCCAATCAATGGTGCGGCTGACGTCGTTGACGCGCCAGTGGATCATGGTCTGGCCGAGGAGCAGGGCAGCCCCGGCAACAGGTTGGCAGGCGGAGCGGCCGAGGCCGCCTTTGCGGGTCCTGGCGTCGCGGCGGCATCCGAAGGCCATCTGTTCGATGGCGACGGCGGCAAGGCCATGCTCGACTACCTGAAGCGCGAAGTCGTGCTGATAGCCGGCTTTGTCGGTGCGCGGCCGGCCTTTGTCGTCGATGCCCACGATGTCGTCGACGCCGCGGCCGTGGCCGGGAAGGCAGATGACGGTGGGATGCGGGGTGGGTTTGTTTTTGGGAAGCAGGAGGTAGCCGAGGACCCAGAGGCCGGGGCGGCTTTCGAAGATGAATTTCTCGCGCGTGTAGGTGGGGAAGTCCGTCTTCTCGAGGGTTTGGGGGTTGAGGGGGCCGCGGGAGGCGGGGATGTCTCCTAACAGTTCGAGGAGCCTGGCGCGCAGTTT
>JADLBG010000240.1 GCA_020847895.1 Bryobacterales bacterium | reverse complement strand
CGTTTCGCGAACTGCTCGAGGTCTTCTTTTCTATCCATGATCCCACCACGCTCAACCGTCAGGGCAATGACACGGGACCGCAGTACCGCAGCGCTATCTTCTATCACTCCGCCCAGCAGAAGCGGACAGCGGAAGATCTGATTCGAGAACTGAGCGAAGAGCGGGTTTGGCGCGATCCGATTGTGACGGAAGTGACTCCGGCCTCACAATTCTACGTGGCCGAAGATTATCATCAGGAATACTACCGGAACAATGGCAGCCAGCCTTACTGCATGTTTGTGGTGGCTCCGAAGGTGAAGAAATTCAGGGAAAAATTTGCAGCCAAACGCAAACCATGAGGAACATTCAATGAAGCGGCGAACATTCTTGAAGGCGGCGGCTGGATTCGCGTTCGGTCCTCTGCCGCTCCACACGTTAGCGGCAAGGCAAAAGGGCAAGGTGAAAATCACCGACGTGAAATGCATGATCGTGCGCGGCACATGGGATTGGAACCTCATCAAGATTGAAACCGACGCCGGGATTCACGGCATTGGAGAAGCCTACTGGGGAGCCGGCGTGAAGGACATTGTGCTGAACCAGCTCAAGCCGCTCGTGGTAGGCGAGGACCCGCTCAACGTCGACAAGCTGTACACGAAGATGATCATGATGAGCGCGGGCGCGGGAACGCAATCGGGGGTGGCCGTGACGGCGGCAAGCGGGATTGAAATCGCGCTCTGGGACCTCGCCGGACGGATCCTCGAAACTCCCGCTGTGAATCTGCTGGGCGGCCGCTTCCGCGATAGCGTGCGCTTCTACCGCACCACGCAGACAGTGAACAACGTCGAGGACATGCGGCAGTGGCGGGACCTGGTCCAGGAATCCAAAGCGGAGAAGTACGGCTGGACAGCGTTCAAGTTTCAGGGCGACGGAATCCCGCCGAAGGCGGACCCGGCCTACTCCGAACCCGGTCACGACCGCTACACGCGCGGGCTCACCTTGAAAGATCTGCGGCGCATTGCGAAAGCGATGGAAACGGTGCGCGATGCCCTCGGCCCCGACATCGACTTTGCCGTCGAGGCGCATTGGAAGTACGATGTCCGCGACGCCATCAACATGGCCAATGCCATCGCACCGGTCAAACCGATGTGGCTCGAGGATCCGGTGCCGCCGGGGAATCCGGACGCCATGGCGCGCGTCACACACGCCGTCGACGTCCCCGTTTGCACCGGAGAGAATCTCTACACTCGCAACGAATTCCGTCGCCTCATCGAGTTGGAGGGCACTGACGGCGTCCACCTCGACATTCCAAAGCTGGGCGGCCTGCTCGAAGCCAAGCGGATTCACGACATGGCGGATCAGTACTACATCTTTACTGCCGCGCACAACCCGGCGAGCCCCGTGGGGGCCATCGCCTCGTGTCATGCCGCAGCCTCGATGCGCGACTTCCGTATTCACGAACTTGCAAAGTGGGTGGATTGGTGGCCGGACCTGGTGGTGCGCGAAGGGCCCTTCTGGGAAAAGGGCTATTTCCACATCCAGGATAAGCCCGGCTATGGCATCGAGTTGAATCCCGACGTGGCGAAGGCCCACCTGGCGCCCGGAGAAGTGTGGTGGGGGTAGTGCCAGGCAGGCCTTATTCCAGGCCTTATTCCCTCCTACTGCGCCGCGGATGAACTCACTCCGCCTTGCGGTGGGCTCGCGTTGTTGAAGCCTCTTACACGGACCAAAGTCCGTGTGGTCTCCTGCATAGCCGGCATGGTCAGAGTGGAATCGAAGGCAGGGCCGGGACACGCGGCCGGCGCGCTGGTCGCCATCTGCGCAGGTAGTGCGAACGTGGTCCTGCTGTTTATGGTTTCCACATAGAGAACGTTCAGAGGCTCGTTGAATGTGAAGTCGACAATGCTTCGCACTGACCGCGTGAGCTGTGTCCCTTCCGGGCCTACGGTACAGGTGAGTTGCGGATCCTCGGCGCGTGCCAGGCTTTGAATGGCCGGCCTGTTGATACCGTCATCCTGCAACAGGTCAATGCCCCAGAGAATCGATCCCGGCACCAGGCTTCCGGACTTGACCGGTTGCTCGTTCGGGAGAAGTGTATATCCCGCTCGAGTCAGCCGGGTTCCTTGACGCACGAGAAGCCGGGGATCGCCCGAGAGCGTGGCGCATTCAAGCCCGGCATTCGTGCTCGACCGTCCCACTGTCACCGGAGTAAACATACACCGCTGCGAAAAAGAGGCGGCGATCTCCTCGGTGAAGCCAAGAGGTAGGTTTGTCAGCGTTACCGGGGCTGGAGCAGGCGCCGCGGTCCCCGGAGCGGACAGCGCGGCCACCGGCCATGCCGGGGCGGATGACTGCCCCCATGGGGCGGCGCAGGAAAGGAATCCCGGCATCCATTTGAACATCAATGTCATGAACGTCTCCTATGTAAGTTGTTTCTTGCGGACAAGCAGCGAATTTTTACACGAGGGAGAAACTACAACACGGTTCACTCTCAAAAGCAAACACAGTGCCAGAATGTCCAAACAGTCTAAATACAGCTGCCACAAGCAACTGCCGCTCCGGTACATTTTTCCTGGGAAGTAATTTTTTCAAAATATAGAAAAATAACACAGCGCCAGGAAAATCGAGCCGAATCACACAACCTGGTCGCTGAATCAATTCCGCGCAATGTTCCTGCATACCCTAAATAAGTTTTCTGCCTTACGCCGCAAAGGTTGCGCGAAATGATTTCGCGATTGGCGCTCGCCGTGCTGACGGCTACGCTGGAGGTGATCCATGAAGGCTCATATACTTGGCCTTTCCCTATTTGCGGCTTGCCTGCTCGCTCATCCCGCTCCCGCGGCGGGCGCGCAGCTTCCATCCCCTGTCGCCCAATCCGCCAACACTTACTCCGGCACTCTGGTCGATTCCAGTTGCAATCCCTCGACACAGCGTGCCGCCTGCGAGGTCTCGGCGTCCACTTCCAGTTTCGCCCTGTTGGCGAACGGGAAAGTTTACGCATTCGATAACGCCGGCAACGTGGCTGCCCAAAAGGAACTGAAGAGTTCCGGGAAAACGGGCACGGTGTCCGTCACCGTCACCGGCAGGGTGTCGGGGGACATGATTCAAGTGGACAGCATCAAGATCCACTGATCCTCCCGCGTCCGGGCGGAGTGCGCAAGAGCCCCCGGCGCGCTCCGCCCGCTCACTGGCGCCTTCAAGACTTGATCGATTTCCGGCAATATTCGTAACACTTCTTGACTTCGGAAACCGCTTCCACGCCTTTGTATTCGTACTCGATGTTCGCTGGAATGGGATACCTTCTGTCGCGAAGCAGATGGAGCACTTCTCTGATCTTCGTGTCCCCCTCGCCGAACGGCAGGTTCTCTCCCTGATCTTTCTTGCGGTCCTTCAGGTGCAGGGTCACAATCGCGTCGTGGTTGCGTTCGATAAACTCCACGGGGTCGAAGTTGGCGGCTGTGAAATGGCCGATATCGAGATTAATGGCGATGTAGGGCGAGTTCCCTTCCCGCGCCTTGGCAAAGCTTTCCGGCGTCGCAAACTCGTTGTCCAGAACGTGCGAGTGGTTATGCATGCCTACTCGAATTCTCGCTTTTTTCGCGTATTTTTCAATCCGCCTGGCGGTGGAAACGTTCGACGATGCGGTAATACACTTCACACCCAGCGCTCTGGCGAATTCGAACCCCCGCGCGATCTCATCATCATCGAAATCGTCACGGAAGCTGTAGTTGTAGGCAACCAGCTCGATACCGGCTTTCCGGAACTTCGTCCGCACTTCGCGGAAGTGATCGATGGACACCGTCTTCCTCCACATGCGCAGTTCATCCCGCCGCATGCGGTTGTGTATCCCCGTAGGCTCCACGTGCCCCTGCCAGAGTTCACAATAGGTGAGGCCCACCTCCCGCATCCCAAGGATCGCATCCTCGAGCGATCGGTCGCGAAAGCTGTAGCTCTGCACGCCGATCTTCACCCCCTGAACGCGGGAGGATTCCGCCGCGGCAGCAGCGCCCGCGGCTAAGATCGATTGGGTAAAGGCGCGTCGTGAAAGCATGACCAAGCCTCCTTTCCGGACTTGAGAGCGCCCCAGCTAAAGCCCCGGACAGTTGCCGTCGATAGAACAAGCAGTGCAACCACGATCCTGGGGCATTCGCGCATGATGCCGCAGGGAAGCCATTGAACGCGAGCGCTATCCGCTCAATGGCCTTTCTGTTTTCGGACGTCCGGCCTTAGCGCAACCGGACGTCCATCTTTCTGTGCTTCAGTGCGCCGATCCCGCAGGCTCCACGCCTTGCAGCATCCCAACCAGGTTCCCCTCTGCGTCGAATTCGATCGGCTGCGCTTCGCCAACCACCTCGAGAATCGGATTCTTGCGAATTTCATCGATCAGATTCTCGCTCAGCAGGATCGGAGACAACTCCAGTGTATTGCGGATCCATCCGATGGATACCTCCCGGGAGTCAAACTTCCCCACCGTCGGCCACATTCGCTCCAGACACTCCCGATCAGTGGCGAAATGGACCGGCGTGCGGATTGCCGCCGGCGTCGAGGCGGTGAGCGAATTGATTCTCGTCGGCACCCAGTCGATACGGTTCACCAGACGGTCCGTCGTCACGTCCGCCATCCCGATGCCCACCGCATTGTTGTAGGTGAGTGAACTCAAATCGCGCACAAACACCCGGTCGATGCTGGGCGTATCCGGCCAGGGATTGTACTGCCCTTGCACTCCCCGGTTGACCACCTTCGTATCCATGCCGGCGCCGCTGATGTTCTTTCCAATTTCGTCGAGAATCAGGATATCGAGTTGCG
>JADLBG010000239.1 GCA_020847895.1 Bryobacterales bacterium | reverse complement strand
TTCCACCAGTGGTGGAAATCATTCGGAGAAGCCCTGTTGAGATTGCGTCCATGGCGGCTCTCCTTTCTATCGATCAATCTTTATAACACGCCCTGCTAAGAAGCTCTACCCCCTATGACCAAAGACCCCTCCCCACCACAATCTCTCGCCCGCCGTGAGCAGCCAGCACTGCCGCCGATTTTGGCTGGCCGCGATACACCGGCCATCCGCCAGCGCATCCCGGACTTCTTTTCCTCCATAGCCAGTATCTTTGAGGCGTGGGCGACCAGGCGGCAATCGCCGCATACCCAGCGCGCCTGCTCGGCCAAGTGATTGCCTCTGGATGCTGCCGGAGGCGACGCTGGCGCGGATCGGATTGCGGCTCAAGTGAGAGAGGCAAAAGGGAGCCGGTCCTATTGCGCTAAGGACCCCAAGCACCCGTGCCTCAGAGGAAGACTTGAAAGTTATCTTCGCTCGCCTGGATTGCTGTCGAGTTGCTGACGGACACGATCACTACCTCTATGGCCGTCCCGAGAAGGACACACGAGCAGGGGGGTTGAGCCGAGTGATTGACGAAATCGCTGGCGCATTTGTCGAGGCCCGAAGGCGGGCGTCCCGATGAGTCGGGCCGCGGCAAGCTGAGAGCTTGCGCCACAACAGGTGGCCACTTGAACTTACGACAATAAGGCACAGCAGACGGGCAGTTGGGTGCAGGGACTCCCAAGAGCAGTGATAGAGATCAGGAGACCAGGGTGTTGAGGGTGGCTACGCGGGCTGCTTCGAACGCCTGGATGCCGGCTTCCTGTTGGAGGATGTAGCCGAGTTCGTCGATGCCTTCGAGCAGGCAGTGTTTCGAGAAGCTGTCCACCGGGAACGTGATCTTGCGGCCGTCCGGGAGGCCGAGGGTTTGGGCGGCGAGGTCGATTGCGAGGCTCCAATCGGGGTTGACGAACAGTTCGGCATGCACGTCGCGGGGGACGATGATGGGGAGCAGGGAGTTCTTCAGCGCGTTCTGCTTGAAGATGTCCGCGAATGACGTGCTGATGACGGCGCGGAATCCGTATTGCGTCAAGGCCCAGGGGGCGTGCTCGCGGGAACTGCCGCAGCCGAAGTTGTCGCCGGCGAGCAGGATCTGCTTCGCCTTCGACTCGGGTTTGTTTAAAACAAAATCCGGCTTCGGTGTGCCGTCCGCCTCGTAGCGCCAGTCATTAAAGAGCTGGCCGCCGAGACCTTCCTTGGAGATGGTCTTGAGGAAGCGGGCGGGGATGATCTGGTCCGTGTCGATGTTGTCCACGGGGAGCGAAACAAACTGGCTCGAGAATGGTTGAAACCTGGTCACAGCATGGTCCTCACGTCGGTAACTACGCCGGTGACGGCGCTGGCGGCGGCGGTCAGGGGGCTGGCGAGCAGCGTGCGGCCGCCTTTGCCCTGGCGCCCTTCGAAATTACGGTTGGATGTCGAGACGCTATATTGGCCGGGCGAAAGCTGGTCGCCGTTCATGGCGATGCACATGGAGCAGCCGGCTTCGCGCCACTCGGCTCCGGCGTCGCGGAAGATGCGGTCGAGGCCTTCGGCCTGGGCCTGGCGCTTGATCTCCATGGAGCCGGGGACCACCATCACGCGCACTTGCGGATTCACTTTGCGGCCTTTGAGCACGCCGGCGGCCGCGCGCAGATCGCTCATGCGGGAGTTGGTGCAGCTTCCGATGAAGACGACATCGATCTTCTGGCCGAGGATCGGCTTGCCGGGCTCGAGCGCCATGTAGGCGAGGGCTTTCCGTAGGGAATCACGCTCCATCGGGTCGGAAACCGCGGCCGGATCGGGGACGGCGGAGGTGATCGGGATGCCCATGCCGGGATTGGTGCCGAAGGTGATCATCGGCTCGAGCGAGGCGGCATCGAGGGTGACGGCTTTGTCGTAGACCGCGCCGGCGTCACTGGCAAGCTGATTCCAGCGCGCCACGGCGGCGTCCCAATCGGCTCCTTTGGGGGCATAGCGGCGCCCGGCGAGGAACTGGTACGTCTTGTCGTCGGGCGCCACAAGTCCGGCGCGTGCCCCTCCCTCGATGGACATGTTGCACACGGTCATGCGCTCTTCCATCGAGAGGCTGCGAATTGTCGACCCGCAGAATTCGAAAACACAGCCCGTGCCGCCGCCGACGCCGATGCGGGCGATGAGGGCGAGGATGATATCTTTTGCCGAGACGCCTTGCGCGAGCGCCCCGTCCACCTTCACCTGGAAGGTTTTCGACTTGCGCTGGAGCAGGCACTGGGTGGCGAGGACATGCTCGACTTCGCTGGTGCCGATGCCGAAGGCGAGCGCGCCGAAGGCGCCGTGGGTGGCGGTGTGGCTGTCGCCGCAGACCACGGTCATGCCGGGCTGGGTGAGGCCCTGTTCGGGGCCGATGATGTGCACGATTCCCTGGTGTTCGCTGTGGTAGCCGAAGCAGGGGATTCCGAAATCCTTACAGTTGGCTTCGAGGCGCTCCACCTGCGCGGCGGCGATTGTGTCGAGGATGGGGAGCGAGCGGTCCGTGGTGGGGACGCTGTGGTCGGTGGTGGCGAAGGTGAGATCGGGGCGGCGCACTTTCAGGCCGCGCGCGCGGAGGCCGGAAAAGGCCTGGGGCGAGGTGACTTCGTGAACCAGGTGGAGATCGATGTAGATGAGGCTGGGGTTACCCTGCTGTTCATGGACAACATGGGAGTCCCATATCTTTTCGACGATGGTGCGTGGATTTGCCATTGTTTGTCTATATCCTTATTACAGCGCGGCGCAGACGGCTTCGCCCACCTGTTCAGTGGTCAAGGGGGCTCCGGCGGGTTTGAGGTCGGCGGTGACTTTTCCGGCATTGAGCACGCTTTCGATGGCGTGGTTCACCGCGGCTGCTTGGGCTGTCAAACCAAAACTGTATTCGAGCATGGCGGCGACGGATCCGATGGCTCCGAGGGGGTTGGCCTTGTTCTGCCCGGCGATGTCGGGGGCCGAACCGTGAACGGGTTCGTACAGGCCGACCCAGGCTCCGTTCGGCTTGCGCTCACCGATGGAGGCGGAAGGGAGCATACCGATGGAACCCGCGAGGACCGCGCCTTCGTCGCTCAGGATATCGCCGAACATGTTCTCCATCACGAGGACGTCGAAGCGTTTGGGGTTGAGCACAAGCTGCATGGCGCAGTTGTCGACGAGGATGTGTTCGAGGGTGACGTCGGGGAATTCGGCCGCTACTTCGACGGCCACCCTGCGCCAAAGCTGCGAGGTTTCGAGGACGTTCGATTTGTCGACGCTGGTGAGCTTCTTACGGCGCTGGCGGGCGAGGTTGAAGGCCATGCGGCAGACGCGCGCGATTTCGGCGCGGGTGTAGGTCATGGTATTGGTGCCGCGCTCGTCTTCGCCCTCGCCGGAGATGCCGCGCGGAGTGCCGTAGTAGATGCCGCCGTTGAGTTCGCGCACGATGATGAGGTCGGTACCCTCGACCAGATGGTTTTTGAGAGGGGACGAATCGATGAGGGCCTTGTAGGCGCGCACGGGGCGGAGATTCGCGTAGACGCCGAGGATTTTGCGAATGCCAAGCAGTCCTTTTTCGGGCCGCCGCTCGGGAGGGGCTTCGTCGAATTCGGGCAAGCCCACGGCTCCCATCAGGGTGGCGTCGGCGTCGAGGGCGAGCGAGGCGGTCTCCGGGGGCATCGCCTGGCCGGTCTTATGGATGGCGATGCCCCCCAACAAGCCTTCGGTCAGCTTTACCGTGTGCTGGAACTTGCGGCACACCGTTTCCAAAACGCGTACGGCTTCGCGGGTGACTTCCACGCCAATGCCGTCGCCGGGCAGAGTAAGAACGTTTAATTGCATTTGTGTTTGATTCCATCAGTTTCCTTGTCGCGGGGCAAAGGGAGCGGGCGGTCTAATCGGCCGCCACCTGCTGGTAGCGCTCGACGTGCCGGCGCACGAGGTTGGCGATTTCGTCGTTGGTAAGACCTTTCTTGCGGTCGGCCAACTCGGTGAACTTCTGATAGACAATGTTCAGGTCTTCGGGACAAAGCTCGAAGCCGAGGGCTTCACAGCGGTTCTTCAACGCATGACGCCCGCTGTGCTTGCCGAGCACGAGTTTGGTTTCGGGCACGCCCACGCTCCTGGGGTCGATGATTTCGTAGGTGGTGCGCTCCTTGAGGTAGCCGTCCTGATGAATTCCGGCCTCGTGGGCAAAGGCGTTGTCGCCGACGATGGCCTTGTTCGGCTGAGGGCCGAAGGTAATGGTGGAAGCGAGCATGCGGCTGGCTTCATAGAGGTGCTCGGTGACAATTCCGGTATGGTAAGGGAGGCGGTCATTGCGCACCTTCATGGCCATCACCACCTCTTCGAGCGAGCAGTTCCCTGCCCTCTCGCCGATGCCGTTGATGGTGCACTCGATCTGCCGCGCGCCCGCCTCGACCGCGGCAATGGAATTCGCCACGGCAAGGCCGAGGTCATCGTGGCAATGGACGCTGATGATGGCCCGATCGCCGAGGGCCTTGACCATGCGGCCAATCAATTCGCCGTATTCGGCGGGTACGGAGAAGCCGACGGTGTCAGGGAGGTTGACGGTGCGCGCGCCGGCTTCGACGACGGCGCGGCAGACGTCTTCGAGGTAGTCCCAGCCGGTACGGGTTGCGTCCTCGGCGGAGAACTCGACGTCCTCGGCATAATTACGCGCCAATTGCACGGCGGAAGCAGCTTCTTCCAAGATCTGTTGACGGCTTTTCTTCAGCTTGTACTTGAGGTGAATGTCGCTGGTGGCGATGAAGGTGTGGATGCGAGGCCGTTTGGCTTGTTCGAGCGACTTAGCCGCCCGTTCGATGTCCAAAGTATTGGCACGGGCAAGCGCCGCCACCTGCACCCACTTAAACTCGCGGCTGATGGCGTCCACGGCTTCGAAGTCGCCTTCGGAAGCGATGGGGAAGCCCGCCTCGAGAATATCCACTCCCAGTTCGGTGAGCTTGTAGGCGAGGCGCAGTTTCTCCCCCACCGTCATGCTGCATCCCGGGGATTGCTCCCCATCCCGCAGCGTTGTATCAAAGAT
>JADLBG010000238.1 GCA_020847895.1 Bryobacterales bacterium | reverse complement strand
CCACGCCACCGTCCCCACGAAACCCCCATATCCAAACGCGAACGCGCTCATCCACGCTGCCTCTTTCCCCAATCCAAGATCCCGCGCCAGCAAATAGGCGAAAAGCGCCGCCAGAAAATGGATCAGCGCCCAGTACCAGTTCAAATACCCGAACTTGAGATGCCCGCCCCGAAGCGGCAAGTGGTAGAGGAGCAGGTTCAACGGATAGAGGGGCCCCGGTTGCGTCTGTCCGATCAGCGGCTGGCCCCCCCATAGGTGCGGATCCCACAGCGGAAACCGGTGTTGGTGAATCTCCCGTGCCTGGAATTCCAATCGCGGAATCTCGAGGTACGCCATATCCGGATGGTCAAACCAGGTGTATTGCGCCGTCAGGGTCAGTTTCCAGTAGAATCCGATTGTCACTAGCAGGAGGAGCGCCGGCGCCGCTAATCGGTACATCCAGGAATATGGTGGTTTCGGATCAGTGTGGTGGTTTTCAGCCATCTCGGAAACCCGGCATCATAACGTATCTTGCTGAAAAATACAGGGATCCCGTTTGGCCCCTGGCTTGCCCTTTCATCTGCGGTATAAAACGGAGGCAGTCATGTTGCGGCAAATCCTCAATTCCCGGCTTATGAGGCCACTCTGGTTGGCCGGATTTGTGGTGCTGGGCCTTAATGCTCAAGATGATAACAGTACCGAACGCGGCGTGGCTCGGATCAGTCTCCTCCAAGGCGATGTCTCGGTGCGGCGCGGTGACTCGGGAGAGTGGGTGGCGGCGGCCCCGAACGCTCCTCTGGTGGTTCAGGATCGTCTGATCACCGGTGGCGGCGCCTCCCTGGCCGAAGTTCAATTGGATTACAACAACCTGGTCCGCCTCGCTTCCAACGCTGAAGTCCGCTTTGCGGAACTCGAAGATGGCCGTTTCATTCTTCAACTGGCTTCCGGCACGGCGACCTACCGCATCTTGCGCGACTCCAACGCCCAAGTGGAACTCAGCACGCCGAATGTCGCCGTGTACCCTCTTCGCCGCGGTCTGTACCGCGTGACCATTCTCCCTGATGACACCACGGAAATTACAGTGCGGTCCGGGGAAGTGGACATCTATACTCCCCGCGGTTCCGAGAGGCTTCGCGCCGGCCGCACAATGCTTGTGCGCGGCACGCCGGACGACCCGGAATTCCAGGTCACCGCCGCCATCCCCCGCGATGATTGGGACCAGTGGAACGAAAAACGAGACCGGGATCTGGAGCGTTCTGCTTCCTATCGCTACGTCAGCCCCTCCATCGCGGGCGCCGAAGACCTCGATAGTTACGGCGATTGGGTCTATGACGCTCCTTATGGTTATGTGTGGACGCCCAGGGTTGCCGTGGATTGGGCGCCTTACCGCTACGGACGCTGGTCCTGGATTGATTATTACGGTTGGAACTGGGTGAGCTATGATCCCTGGGGCTGGGCGCCTTATCACTACGGCCGGTGGTATCAGGGGCCGCGCGGTTGGTGCTGGTGGCCTGGCGCGATTCACAGCCGTCACTACTGGAGCCCCGGGCTGGTCGCCTTTGTCGGCTTCGGCGGAGGGGCAGGAGTGAGTGTCGGCTTCGGAAATGTCGGCTGGGTGCCGCTGGCGCCGTTTGAACCCTACCATCCCTGGTATGGCCGTGGTTACTACGACGGTCGTAGCAATGTCAACATCGTCAATAACATCAACATCACCAATGTCTATCGGAATGCGCGCGTCCATAATGGAATTACCGCCGTAAACACCGGAGATTTTGGCCGCGGCGGTCACAACAATTTCGTCCGGCTGAATCAAGGGGATCTTCAGCGCGCCAATCTCGTCCGTGGCCAACTGCCGTTGACGCCCGATCGCAACTCGCAGCGGGTTTCCGATAGGTCGCTCGGCTTCACCCCCCATTCCCGCGATAATGAACGCTTCTACAGCCGCCAAACTCCATCCCCCGTGCAGCGTGTGTCTTTCGAGGACCAGCGGCGCGGAATTGAGAATCTCTCCCGCAGAACGTTTGGAATCCAAAACTCCCCTGGCTTGGGAACTCCCCCCGCAACGGCTGATTCCGCCGGCAATGGCTGGCGCCAGTCCCCTCAACCCGGTTCCGCTCCGGGACTCCAGCCCCGCGGTTCTTCGGGCGCCGTCAATTCCGATGCCGGGCGAGGCTGGCGGCGATTCGGCGATCCGGGGAGCGCGAACTCTCCTGCCCCGTCGAATCCTTCCGCCGGCGCCGGACGCTCTACTACTCGCGAGAACGGTTGGCGCACGTTCGGAGATCCCTCCGCCGGACGGCCGGCCGATGCCACGCGCGGTTCTGCTGCGCGCCAACCGCGCCGGGACTGGAACAATTCAGGACAAAACGAGACACCGGATCGCAGCGGATGGCGCTCGTTCGGCAGCCCTGGAACCCCTGCCCCGGTTGCTCCTCGCGAATCGTTCTCTTCCCCTTCCCCGGAAACCCCGCGGCAAAGCTCTCAACCGCAATGGCAACCCATGCCTCAGCGGGGCAGTGAATCCGGGGCCGGGCAGCCTCTGAGGCTCAGCCCTCCAATCGTCCGGGAGCGGCCGCGAGGCGACAGCAATTCCGCTGCTCCGAACCGCCCGCAGCGGATGGAGAGCTTTCCAGGCGCTCCACGCGGCGGCTTCCAGGGCGGAGGGCACATTCAGAGCGCTCCTCCAAGCCGCGGCGGAGGAGGCATGTCCCGAGGTGGCGGACCGGCCGGCGGTGGCGGCCGGGGCGGACGCGGCCGCTAAAATCCCGATTTTTTGTCTTCTTCCCTCGAGCCTGCCCGGCTAGGTCTTCCAGAGCCGGCAGGCTCTTTTTTCGTGACTCCCTCCACAACTTCTTGCCAACTTGTTGAAAACATGTATTTTGCCTTACAGCTTGGCCGTTGCCTATCCTCCCCTTCCCCCCGTCTCCTTCATCCCCTCCCCCTTCGTACCCCAAACAATGACGCAAAGTCCCAAATTTCGTGGGAGCCGAACGGGTTAAATTGTGTATACTTTTAAGGAAGTTAGGAGTTTCGCTTCTTCCCACGGATGCCGTCGGGTGAATCGGACGCAGTACCCCTCTCATCGAGGAAGTCCTCCAAAGCCTCGGCGCCAGCGGAAGCGGCGGACGGCCTAAGGCTAATTTGAATGATTCTCGGTCTGTGATGGACCGGCGAAATCTGGAGGAACGGAATGAAAGGACGTCTTTGGTGGTCAAGTGTGTTGCCCCTAGCGGCCACGCT
>JADLBG010000237.1 GCA_020847895.1 Bryobacterales bacterium | reverse complement strand
TGCTGCTCACGACGATCTGCGCGGCCGATGCGGAGGCAGGCTCCAGAAAAAGATTTCCGCCGTATGTGGCGTTCAGCGAAAGGATGCCGGATGCCGACGCATCCCGTCCGGGAAAAGGACAACAGAGGGTGTTTTCGGTCGTGAAAGCTGTGCCGATGGCGGAGAAGTTCTTTGGCAGAGCGGAACTGCCTGCCGTGATGTTGATGGTCCCCGAGAAGGTCACGTTTCCTCCGTCGGCAGACAGCGTGGTGCGCGTAGCAACGGGTTGTCCGGCGACGACCGCTCCGGAAAGCCCTGTAATTTGCAGGGTAGGACGCAGTTTGACATTGAATCGAACTTGCACGCTGACTACCTGGGTCGCAGAGACGGATGCTTTCAAGGTGAGGACGAAGGTGCTGCCGATGTCGGAACGCGCCAGGTCAACGACAGGCGTACTGGCGAGATTTCCGTTCACCAGCGTCCCGAACGCCGAGAGCAGCCGGGAATTGGCTGCGATTGATTTTCCGGCGGCGTCGATTTGCGCCAGATCGAAGCTGATCCGGCCGTTCAGGACGGATACCCCGGTGGATCCGCTGACGAATGCGCGTTCGAGCGGGTGATAGGTGGTCTGCGAGAATCGGAACGACGGGCTGGGGAGTACGCCGCACGCGCGGCTCGGCCCGTTCCCATCACGTCCGCCGGTGGCAAGAATTGAGCCGTCAGCGAGAACGGCACTCGCCAGTCCGCTGCGGGCGGCGGTGAGAGATCCGGCCGGCTGTACAGAATCCGATGAGGGGTCGAACAACTCCGAGGAGGCGAGCGGCTGGGAAGCCGCCGAGCCGCCCGTGATCACCACGATGCCGTTTGTTTCCGACATGATCGCCGTATGATTCCGGCGCGCGTCCTGGAGCTTCGATTCCAGCAGTTGAAATGTGTTTGTCTCCGGAATCCAGACCTCGAGGGCATTCAACTCCGAGGATCCATCGGTCCCACCGGCGAGCAAGACACGTCCATCCAACAAGGCGGTTGCAGAATGGCCGGCACGGGGCATGGACAGCGACGCCGATGTCACTTCGCCAGTATCGGGATCCACAATTTCGGCCGTATTCAACACGCCTGCGTCGCCCATGCCGCCGGCAATCAAGAGACGCCCATCCCGGAGAAGGGTGACGGAATTCTGTTCCCGCGGCGTCAACATGCCAGGTAGGACGCTGATGGTGGAAGTGTCCGGATCGAAGACTTCGATTTCGATTGCCTTGCCTCCCGTAATCAGAGCACGGCCATCGGCGAGCGGTGTCACGGTGGCGCCTGCCGCGCGCAGAACCGTTGAATCGACAGAGGTCCAGGCGTCGATTGAAGGTTCGTAGAGTTCAATGTTTGCAGCGCCTCCGCCGGCAGCCAGAACACGGCCATCTTTGAGAACCGCGCAACCGTGTCCCGACCGCGCGGCGTTCATCGGCGCGGCGTCGACGAACATCTCCTCGGGGAGGGACTGAAAGATCTCGGACGATGCGATCGGCGCGCCAGCGGAACCTCCGGTGACCAACACCCGTTCATCGGCCATGCGCACGGCGCATGCTCCCGATCGGGCCTGTTTGAGGAGCGCGGTGGCGCGCCATGTCCAGTTTTGCGCTTCGGCTTGGGGGATTAGGGTGCCCGCACATAGGCAGAGAGCGATGCCACGGTTTAGATTCTGGCTGGTCGGCATAGGAAATAGAATACAACTTGCGGGAAAGCGCGATTGACAACCGTCCGTGCAACGGAAACAGCCGCGGCATACCCGGCGACGTTGGCCCGTGAGGAGGCGGACGGTGGAACATCGCGACCGACTGAAATTGATGACGGCAATTGCGGCGAGTTGTTCCTCCCGCGCAGCGGCGATCGTGTTGAGGATGGGAGTGTGCGGTCCGTGGCGAAGTGGGGTTCTTGTGCGGTGAAGGCGGCGGTGATGGATGAAGGGGCAGACTTCGAGCGGGCTTGCATGACATTATTCTTTCCGCACCGGCGTTTACTCACTTTGGGGCGGAATTTCGGAGACGGGAGCGCCTGTCTTAGTGATAAATGAGGTGAGCCAGGTGAAGAATTCGGGGAATTCGAAGGTCCAGAAGGACTCTTCGGCGAGGGAAATCGGTTCGTTTGATTGGCGGGTCCGTTTTTGGGTGGATTTCCGGCGTTTTGGCGCCTTTGCAAGGATTACGGTGAAGAAGGAAACCAGGACGGCGAGGAGGCGGGTGAGCCAGTTGGCAGGGGCAGCGGGCTGGGGAAGGCGCTCGACGGGTTCCGAGGCGGTTTCCGGGAGGGATCCCGGCGCGGGGAGGGTGGGAGCGATTTCGGGTGCGCGGCGGAGACGCCAGCAGGAGTTGACCATTTGCGTGAGGAGATGGGTTTCGGTGACGGAGACGGGCTGCCATTCCTGCTGGTATTTGGCGGCAAGATCGTCATAGGCCTCCTGGGATTCGGTGGCGAGGACGACGCACTTGGAGGCGAGGCCATGCGTGACGCTGTTGAGGGAGGAGCGCTTCTTGCCCTCGGGTGTGATGGGGCCCTTGGATTTCCTGCCGTTTTCCCGGGAGATTTGTTGTTTTTTCTCTAAGTCGGACATTCGGTGATCCTTCCTGAAGGCTGGCGCCTTACGGCTTCAGTGTAAATGGCGGGTGGGTGGAGGCGGGCAGTGCAAACGATTGGAGCGGAGATCGAAAGCGGGTCGATCTAATGTATTTTCAATGGGCTAAACGCGAGGAAAAATTCTTCGGAAAAACTTGTGACCGTTAACCGGTGAACATGCCATCAGAATGAGGCGAGCCGCACAGGAAGTGCCCAGAGCATACCAGAGCATCCGTACTACGGATAAATCCGAGTTTGCGAGCGGACTCTTCAATAAATTGTGAGAGATGGTACACGTTTTTCTTGACGAAGCAGACTGAAGCCAGTTGTCGTTAGCCTGAATTCTAAATAAGAGAGTCTTAATTTTAATTGCGCGTGCGGCAAGAGGCCCAGTACGACAGGGGCCCAACTTCATACGCGCCCCCTGAACAGAATGGATGTTGTCCCTCATGAAGTGAAGAGACGCCCATGAGCGTAATTCGACATGCCGTGGCAATATGGTTGGCGGTAAGCGCCGGCCGGCTGGTTCTTGCACAAGTGGGTGGTGAGCCTTATCGACCTACCCCCGAGCGTATCTTGCAACTTGCGCGAGACGCACGAAAGCTGCAGGTGAGTCTCCAGTTGGACCGCGATGTCTATTTTCCCGGGGAAGAGCCGATTGTCAGTGTGTTGTTTCACAATCCCACGTCACAAGTGCTCCAGATACCTGAGCCGTTGCAGGGCGGCGCCGGCGGGATCAACCTGTTGGAGGCGGAGCACGATCCTGTGACGGTGAAACGTCTTGGCAGTCCGTGGCGATATATGAGGGCGCACCCCTTCGACTGGAACAATCTGCCCGATGATGCCCGCAGCCGGCTGGTACAGCCTGGTGAGACATTCCAGATCGATGTCTCGACTACCGATGGCTGCCTGGGGAAAAGCGGGCGTTGGCAGGGATGGGATTGCACGTTTCCCGAGAGTGAGGGTGAATATCAGATTGAGTATACTTATTCTTCAGCAGCCAAAGCACAGTTCCGCATTGTCTGGCCAAGAGTCGAGCGATGGGCCGAAGCACGTTTCGACAAGCCATTTCAGATTCCGGACCCTACCCTCCGCTGCCCGACGGCAGGAGTACAGGAAGAATCGACGTTCGCCAGCGGTTCGTACGGGTATTGGTACTGGGATATCAGGGGAGTCATGTTCTTGCTGCGTCCTCGCGGGGCATGAGCGGCGGTCCCGTCCGGGAACTCGAGCGAAGTAGCGTGTTCACGGGGTATGCAAGCCGGTTCTTTGGGGAAGTCAGGCGGCTCGCAACGACTCAGGACACCATTACTTCCCTACAAGTGATAACTGACCCTGCCGAGAACATCACGATCACTTACACGGACCAATATGGCCCGCATGTTCTCAGGCTGGATCGCAAGCGTAAGGTGCTTCCGCCGCGGTGAACGTGTTGCAGCACGAGGCGACGTTGGTCGACTTTAACGTCGTGGCCACAAGGGACGAGGGACGCCAGCGCCATGAGCACCTATCTCGAGCAGGGGCAAGTGGAGCCTTCGCGGCCCTGCGGCGGGAACGTGACCCATCGTACTCATTACTCGAGCCTGATTACTTACTTGCCGCCCGACACGGCACACCCGGCGGGGCAGCTTTACGGCGCCAGTTCCACATGGACCGTATCGGTACAAAATGGCGCGGTCGCGCCCAGCGGCGAGGGCGACCTGTTCACGAATTACACGACCCCGGCCATTCTCAGGGAGAGTGGAATGCGACCGGTTATTCCTGCCCTGTTCCTCATGTCACGACCGCCGGGAGGAACAAGGCGGTTACCCGAGATCCCTGCGATAGCGGGACCAATTGGCAGCCTAACGCCGACAATTGGTACCAGGTGCAGGGAGCACACCAGGCGGCGGCTGGGACAAACCCCGGGTCGTTCGTGCCGTCCTCATACTACCTGACATTTGTGGCGGCTGGAGCCACGCAGGACAACGTGGTCCCGGTTGCGGCGCTCAGTTCGAACTACCTGGGCACGTCACAGCCGCAACCGCTGACCGTTTCGCCGTCTACTGACGGGGTACAAGTGAACTGGACAGGGAGCACGCGGGACCTATCCACAGGCAGGGCGGTGTACTACCTCAACTTCCGCATCGACGCTACAGCGTGAGGAAGGGGGTACACCTGGTGGGGTTCCCGCAGATTGACACCTGGGGGGCAAAACAACCCGAACCAGGTGTTTGCCTTTGTGGTCTATGACGCGACGCCAGTGATCAGCAGCATCAGCGGCGCGGTGTATGCGAACGTGGCCAGCGTACTGACGATCACGACGCCTTCCCACGGCTGCTTCGCCTCAGAACAATTCAGCAGAGCGAATCGAGCCGCGCCTGCCGGTTTCGCGGTATCCGGGAAGGCGCAGTGAACATGGCCGTCTAGGATGCCGACGTTTTCGGGAAGGAGGAGTTCAACCTGTGGACCTTTGCCCCTTCCATTGCCAAAACCGACGCCACCTTGTCACTGTCCACCGTACGATTTCACATCGAGGAAGACTGGTCGACATCCGCTTGGACCGTGGACAAAGACTCCGAAGTCCAAACCGAACTTCGGGACTATCAGGCGACGTTCCCTGCGAGGGTCACCTCCATGAGTCGCTCTTACAACTTCCTCGAACCTCGCTTCTGGATAGACTTCGATGGGTTCAGCGGTGAGGATCTCAGTCATCGCGCCTACTCAAAGGTCTTCCGGGCGCAGTCGCGTGTCTTTTCCGATTTTGGCAAGCGCCGCTGGTCCGATCTCCTCATTGTCGTGAAAGCAGAACGTGAAGTTCGCCCATCCTGTGCGTTGCAGTTTTCGGTGAGAACCAACCTGCTTCTTGAATATCCAGCCGAGGCGAAGCAACGCTGCATACACCCTCTTGGCCTTGGTAGCCCGCCAGACGCTCACGCGGCGAAAAGGGCCTTCAGCGGATCGGGGACCTGCTCGCCGCACTCGACCATATCAGCCAGCACCTGAAGGGCTATCGACTTGACCTTCCGGATCGCCTCATCTTCGGATGCCCCGTAAGCCATGACGCCAGGAAGGTCCGGCACGGAAGCCAGACAACGACCGTCATCCTCGCGCTCGATCTCAACCCGGATCGGTTCGATCTCCACCATAGCAAGCCTCATTCTACACGAACCGTAGACCTGACGGCCGGCGGGATGACTCAACTCGTTGATTCCATGTGTTCGCGTGTGGTTCGAGTGCGCTGAATTCCGGCCACAAGAGCTCGAAACGTGTCCAAGGTTGAGATCCACTACCTGGGGGCTCACGGCATCAGGCCCGCCTTGCGTTCAGGCTTCCGCTGCCGGTGGGTGTTCGCCAGCGGGGTCCCCAGCCGCTGCGCGACATTGGCCCGAATCCGCCGCGCTTCCTCGGGGCTGAACAAGACATGGCCTCTGCTCATCGCCACCAGGTCACCCCGGTTCCAATCCGCGCGCATGATTCCCGAGGTGGAATGTGTGTTACCCAGCAGATGGCCGATTTCGTGCGCGATGGCGTGGCCTAGAGTGCGAACTTCGTCGCAGCCACAGAATTGCGCCGCGCTCCGAACGCGATCGTAGTAAATGTAAGCATGTTTGCCGAGTTCTCCCGGATTGCCCGGCAGCGCCATGCCCATGGCCACGCGAGGCGCGGGATGACCGGTTACGACTGAAGGTAGAATCCACAACAACAGGTCCGGCCGGGGTACGCGGGACAGGCAACGCGGCTGCGAGGCCCTTTCCGGGCCGCTTGCGGGACAAGCCGTCCATTCCGTATGCACACCTGCCTTGTCGACGATTCGCCACGCCAATGCCGCGGCGCTGTGCAGGCTGGAAGCGTCAATGCCCATGGTGTCCCCAATCAAGACGGTGAGCGCCGCCCGCGGAACCGGGCGTGCCATTCCCATGGAAACCGGCCCGAACACCATCACCAGCACCGTGAAACCCTTCATTTTCGTCCCTCCTAGCGAGCCCTTCCGGCTCGGCCATTACGCGGAGGCAGCCGGAAAACAACGCCAGGGTTTCCGTCTGGTTGCGAAAAAAAAGGCAAAAAAAAAAGGTGACTGTCTTAGGAGATAGAGGTGTTAGAATCCTCAAAGAGATCAGCCTCCGGCTGATCCCGCCGTTCGTTGCCATGGAGGTGCCATGACCAGTTCGCCTGGAGAGGTGACGCTGCTGCTGGGTAGACTCCAGGGCGGCGATCAGGACGCTCTGGCGGAACTGATTCCCGTCGTTTATAAGGAGCTACGCCGTTTGGCCGGGCACTACCTACGGGGCGAGCGGATTGGCCACACCCTTCAGCCCACCGTGCTGGTGCACGAAGTCTACCTGCGGCTGGTAGGACAGCAGCGAGCCGGCTGGAAGAACCGGGCACAGTTCATGGCCGTGGCTGCCCAACTGATGCGACGGATTCTGGTGGACTACGCGCGACAGCGCAAGGCGGTCAAGCGAGGTGCTCCCATCGCGTTGGACCTGGAGGGATTCGGGCAGGGTGCGGCGGGTGGTGGTCTCGACGAGGTGCTGGCTGTGGACGAGGCCCTGACGCGACTTGCCCAGTTCAGCCCGCAACAGAGCCACGTGGTCGAGATGCGCTATTTCGGAGGGCTGACGGTGGAGGAGACAGCCGAGGTGCTGGCGGCGTCACCCCGGACTGTGAATCGCGACTGGGCTGTAGCCAAGGCTTGGTTGCACGCCGAACTCAAGGGAGCGTCAACGGCATGACTCCCGAACGCTGGGCTCGCGTCACGGAGATCTTTGACGCTGCTCTGGATAGGCCGGCGAACGAGCGGTCCGTCTTTCTCGAGCAGATCTGTGGTTCGGACCAGTCCCTGTTCCGGGAAGTGGAGCGCCTGCTCACGCAGCCCCAGGACTCGTGGCTGAAGAATCCACTGGAGACCGGCGTCCCGCCGGAGTCAGACACCCCCCGCAAAGCGGGTGGCTTGATGAGTTGGGCCGCCTCAACGGCGGTCGACTTTGGTTCCAGGCGTCGCGCGTTGCGCGCCTTTTGGTTATTTAGAACTGTCCAATGCTGCCATCCGAGGACTCTTGCTCGCGTATGTATTTGAGGACCTTCTAAAACTCGAATACGAACTTGGACACCGAGTAGCTGATAGACAAGAAGTGATCTCCGGAGAATTTCCGATCCTTGACGCACAATCGGTCAATATAGATGGCACTCTTCCCCTTCAGAAACCCAATCACCGACGAGACGGGGTGCTTGGGCGGAATCGCGAT
>JADLBG010000236.1 GCA_020847895.1 Bryobacterales bacterium | reverse complement strand
TCGCTCGCCAGTGTATCGAGGGTCTCCTGCTGGTTCTGCAGGTTGCTCAACTGTGTCCGCTGTGAACTCCCCGAGTACATCGCCCTTCCCCCGGGCGAACCCTTCGTGGCGTCTCCAATGGGAGCGCTCGCTACCAACCCCCGCGCGTCGACCGGATAGAACGCCACGTTGCTCCGGATGGCCGCATTGATGGTTGCCCGCAACTGCGCCTGGTTGTCGATCCCCGTGCGGTTCATCCCGCTGGCGAAATAGACCAGCGCCTTCTTCTCCGGCAGGCTGGCCAGCATCTTCACCGCGGACTCGAGCGCGGCGAGTTTCCGGTCCGTGTTGAAAATGTTGAATTCGCTGTCGTCCTGAGTGAACGCGTCTCCCGTATCCGCTTCCGTGTCGTCCCCGGTGCTCCCATCGGCCATTCCCGTCTCTCCAATGCCGATCTTCTTCACCACCCCGGTGAGAAGCTCGCGGTCGCTGGTGAAATCCTGCACCACCCGCAGGTCGGTCGCAAACGTCATCACCGCCACCACATCAGCCTTCGTCATCTGCGTATCGAGGAACTTGAGCGCAGCCTTTTGCGCGCGCACCTGGTCGCTCACGGGCATCGATGCCTGATCGAAGAACAGCACCAGCAGGCGCCGGTCTTTGTACTTCACCTCGCCCGCTTTGGCGGAAGCAATCTGCGTCGCCACCGGGGGTTTCACTCCCCCGGCGGGAGCCGCTGCCGCCCGCGGCTGCAAAGCAGGCTGCGGCAGCGCTTCTTCCTCCAGCCGCTGGTATTCAAATACGCTCAGCTTCTGCGGCTTGCCGTCTTCAAGCACCGTGAAATCCGATGCCTTCAGCCCCTCCATCGGGTTCCCGTCCTTGTCCTTCACCGAAACGTTCACAATCACCAGTTGCGTGGTGGATGTGAACTTGAAGTTCCCCTTCGTCAGAATGGGCGGGCTCTGCTGCCCTTGCGCCAATTGCGCCGCCAGAACCACAGCCAGAATCGCTCGCCTCATATCAGAACCGGAACCTCAAGGAGATGGTCAACTGGCGCATCTGGGCCGCCCCTGTCGCCAGTCCGTAATTGTTCGCGTCCACCACCGTCCCCCAGTTCGTAATGGTTACGTGGTTGAGCGCGTTCTGCGCCTGGAACTGCAAGTCGGCGCTCCGCCGTTCGCCAAACCGGAAGATCCGGCCGAGCGACCCGTTCAGGAAAAACACGGTGGGCCCGGGGATCGTGTTGCGCCCCGCCGTCCCCCATTCCCCCGCCGCCGGAGCCGCGAACGCCGCCGTGTTGAACAGCATCCCCGCCGCCTCCACGGCAAGCCCGGTCGCATCCGCGCGCACCGTGCTGTTCACCGCCGTGCCGCTCACCTGCGAGCGGTTCCCGCCCACAATCGCCGTGAACGGATTCCCCGAATGCGCGGTGATGCTTCCGTTGATCGTCCAATCCTTCAACAGAGTTCCTTTCCAGCCGTTGATCATCGTCCCGCCGGCGCGCCCCATGCCGGAACTGTATTGAAACATCAGCGAGAGATTATGCCGCGAATCGAAGCTCGACAACCCGCGTTCGGCTGAAAGGTCCAACCAGTTCTGAGCCACGGGAGTCCCTCCCTGCCCGCGTCCTCCCGTGCCGGCGTCATCGATCGCCTTCGAGAATTGATACGACGCCCGCGCCAGAAATCCGCTCCGGAACCGCCGGTTCAACTGGAATTGAGCCGCATGGTAGATCGAGTTTCCGTTCGATGTCTCGTAGATGTAGTTATGAGGATACGGTGATACCGCCGCGCCCGGCGCCACCGACTGCGGAATGAACTGCTGATCCAGCCGCGTGCCTTTCGTCCCCAGGTAACCCACCGTCCCAAACAGCGAGAGCGGCAGATCGTGCTGCACTGAAATCGTCCATGTTTGCGCATACCCGATGCGGTAGTTCGGGTCAATCGCAAACGTGCTGCTCGCGTTGTTGCCCGTGGCCGGAAGAAAACCGTTCTGGATGGTGAACGGATTCGCCGCCGAATTCGTCACGCTCAGCACCTGCGCGAACGGAGGCTGTTGCGCCATGTTTCCCGCGATGATGTTGTACACCGACGTGTTGTAGTACACCCCGTAGCCGCCGCGCACGATGGTCGAGCCCTTGGCCGTCGGACGCCACGCAAACCCCACGCGCGGCGAAAAATTGTTCCGGTCCGGATGGATCAGTCCATCGCCAAGCCCCGTCGCCTGCCCTGCCTCCACCGGCGTCACCGCCGTGAACCCCGGCGCGATCTCCAGATTTACCAGCCGGCCATACAACTCCCGCACCGGCGTCGTGTAATCCCATCGCAGCCCGAAGTTCAGGCTGAACTTCGTGGAAAGCCGCCAGTCGTCGTTGGCGAACAGGCCATAGCCCGAACTCCGGAAATACTTGTCGGGGTTGCCGTAGCGGATGGAACTCGCCGTCGGAATCCCCAGCAGAAAATCCGCGAGGTCAAAACCGGTCCCCGTTTGCGCCGCCCCCTTCATCACCAGGCTCGTCGCCAGCCCGTTGAAGGTGTAACTGCCCCGCCCGTTGGTATCCGCGAACTGGTTGAACTGCTGCCTCTGATAGCTGCCGCCGAACGTCATGTTGTGCGTGCCGCGCACCCACAGCAGACTCTCGGTCAAGGTTCCGGTCTGGTTGCGCATCAGCGAGGCGTTCCCATCCGTCAACGAGGCGAAATTGTTGAAGCTCAGGTTCGGCGGACCCCAGTTCATCGGGTTCTGCGAGGCCCCGGCGATCCCCAGTTGGGCCGCTACGTTGTCCACATAAGCGAAGTATGGCGTCGCCGTGTTGCGGTTGCGGCTGAACGTGAATCGCACGTTGTTGATGAGCCGGGTGGTAATATTCCGCGACCAGCCGAGATTCGCGTTGATGCCCTGCCCGGATCCTGTGTCCACGAACTGAAACAGATTCGGAGAGCGGCTGTCCCGCCGCTGATACCCGATCCCGCCGTCGATCCGGTCTTTGCCGCTCAACCGCACGTTGGCGATACGCGCGTTCACGTTGTCCGCATTGTTCACGCCGCTGTACGAGGTCTGGTAGTTCTGCGCCTGGAACGGCAGGTTCGGCAGCGGGAAATAGTTCAACAGCCCCAAAGACGCCGCGTTCAACCGGCTCGCCGGGATGCGGTTTCCCGGAAACGGCGCTCCCGTCGCCGGATCGTACACGGTCACTCCGGATCCCCGCACGAGGCTCTGCGAGAAGTCTCCAGCCCTTTCGAGTTCCGTGGGCATGTTCACCGGCTGCGAGATGGAGCCTGTGCGGTTGCGCTGGAACTGGTAGTTCACGAAAAAGAAGATCCGCCTGTCGGCGCTGATCACATGGGGGATGCGCAGCGGTCCCCCCAGCATGAGTCCTCCCCGTCCGTTGGCGTAGCTCGGCTTGTCCACGCTCGCCCCCGTCACCGAAAACGTCCGCGCATCCCAAGCCGAATTGTCCAGGCTGAAGAACGCCATTCCCCGCAGCGCATTCCGCCCATCGCGCCGGCCGTTGCCGAAACTCCGTACGTTCGGCCGCCCCTGCCATCCGCCCCGCCCCCGCGCGCCCGGACCTCCGAACCTCCCGCGTCCACCCGGTCCGCCGAAGCCGCCACCAGGCCCCCCGAAGCCGCCGCGTCCTCCCGGACCGCCGCCTGGGCCGCCCCGAAATCCTCCCGGACCACCCGGCCCTCCCCCTCCGCCTGCCTGTCCGGGCATTCCCTCCATGCCCGGCT